>CAYRZA010000068.1:3549-4925 GCA_964428675.1 uncultured Desulfurococcales archaeon
TCGAATCACGAGTATTTCGTCAGTATTGCCAAGGTTTACTTCGATCACATTTGGGAAAGTGCTTAAAAGGGTGTTATGCCATGAAGAAAATTTACGGTCTCTCATGAGAATAATAACTGTTAAGTTGCCCGACCAGTTCCTAGAAGCTATGGACGAGTTAATAGTAACCGGAAGGTACTCCTCCAGGAGCGAAATTATTAGAGCCGCGTTAAACGAATTCTTGCGGAAGGAGCTGTACATCGAGTCGTGATGAGAGCAGGTATTTGGGATCAGTGACCGGTGACACCAGAGCTGATTTTTATTTCCCTTACTTATTCCCTCTCGCAATGCCCATAAACGAGGGCGATACCGTAGTACTGAGGATAGACAACAAGAGGGTCTACTTGGTCAGGGTCGCGAGGGGGAGGACTTTTCACACCGATAAGGGCTTCGTTAAGCTCGACGAGGTCATAGGTAAGGAGTACGGTAACTACGTCATGACCTCCAAGGGCTTTAAGGCCTACTTATTGAGGCCGACCCCGTTCGACATTTATTACGGCCTCAGCAGACCTTCACAGGTACTCTATCCAAAGGACATAGCTTACATGATCTACTCAGCGGGGCTGAGGGCTGGCTATAAGGTCCTTGAGGCTGGGACCGGCTCGGGGTTCCTTGCACTCACGCTGGCTTATGTGCTCAACAACACGGGGAGGGTGATATCATACGACATAAGGGAGGACATGCAGGAGGCCGCAAGGAAGAACGCTGAAATGCTGGGAATTAGGAACATAGAGTTCCGGCTGAAGGACGTGAGAGAGGAGTTTGATGAGAGCGAGGCCGACGCGGTCTTCCTGGACATGCCGGACCCGTGGAACGCCGTGGAGGCCGCGTATAAGGCCCTGAAGCCTTCGGCCCCCCTCGTAGTTTTCGTCCCAACAACGAATCAAATAGAGAAAACGGCGATGGCCATGATGGAGAAGGGCTTTGTAGACGTGCACGCGGAGGAGCTTATACTAAGAGAGTATCAAGTCAAGGAGAACGCGACCAGGCCGAGAAACATTGGAGTAATGCACACGGGTTACATAATTAGAGGGAGGAAATCAATATAAGCAGTTATCGAATTCTCAAACCGTGGCAAAGCTGGAAGTTTACGTCAACGCCCTTGCGTTGTTCGAGAAGGAACTGAAGGCTAAAAACCTTGAAGTGGCCGACCTCTCTAAGAAGCTCATCCTAATGGCCGAGACACTGTCGAAGGAGTTAGAGAACGTCGCCGAAACGAAGTTCAACGAAATTAGGCAAATGATCGACAATGAAGTCAAGGACAAGCAGTTCGCAATGAAGAACGAATACGAACGAATGAAGGCAGAGAGTATAAAAAATATTAGAGAAATTGCACA
>CAYRZA010000069.1:0-4919 GCA_964428675.1 uncultured Desulfurococcales archaeon
CGAGGACACTCACATCACCTCCTGAAGAACAACCACTTCAAGATCTTATAAATCACGTAATATTTAGCTAACCTGTACAGGAGTCCCATCGGGATCTATCTATCGCCTCCCGATATTTAAGGGTTTGGTACTAAATCCCTATAAGCCAGCCTTACCCATTATTTCACGCTTTGGAACTAAGACAGCTTCTCGCGGAGAACCTCAAGAGGTTCGGCTTTCCCTACCCAATAAACAAGGCTGAGTGCCACAAGTGGAGCGACCTCCCCAGGCAGGGAGAGACCATATTTTACACTTCATGCATGTACCAAACCGCGGGCCTCTCGAAGGAGCTCGTTAAACTATTGCCATTAGCCGGAAAGCTGTCAGCCCTTTCCGGCGTGGCCTCGAGGCTCATAAGGCCCAAGCAGGAAGACCTCATTAGGTCTTCTAGGATATTCAGGAAAATGGTAGAACTCCTCAGGAGGGCCGGAGTGAAGGACTTGGCCTACCTCTACGAGGACGAGCCCTACAGCGGGGCAGTACTGCTGGAGCTGGGCTACTTGGACCTCTTCGAGGAGCACGCTAACGCGGTATACAGGTTCTTCAAGGAGAGGGGGGTAAAGAGGGTGATAACCGTTGACCCCCACACCCACAACGCCCTTAAGCGCTACCCAGAGTTCGTGAAGGGGTTCGACATAGAGGTGGTCAACTTCTACGAGCTGGTGAAGGACTTAGACGTCAAGTCCGGCTTAATGGAAAGCGTTACGATCCACGACTCGTGCCTCTACTCTAGGTTCCTCAACCTCAGGGACTCATATAGGGGGTTGATAGCAAGGTCCGGACTAAAGGTCAAGGAGGACTTCATGATCACCGGCAAGGACACTGCGTATTGCTGCGGCTCCCCAATAGCTGCGGTGAACAGGGAGCTCTCGGAGAGAATAGCGGAAATGAGGGCGAACGATTTGAGGAAGCTGAGCGATAGGGCGATCGTCGTCTGCCCCATGTGTTACGCTCAACTCAAGGGAAGGATAGAAGTAGTCGACCTGATGGAGGTGATCGAATGAGCTGGGACGAAGCAATAGAGAGGGTCATATCGCACGGGGTACCAAGGGTTTACGAAATACTGCAGAGGCACCCGTACTTAGAGGAGCTAGCCAGAAGGCTGAGGAAGGCGAAGGAGGAGGTCATAAAGAACCTTGACCACTACGTCGAGCAGACCATGAAGTCCGTTGAGAGGAACGGGGGAAAGGCCTACTTAGCAAGGGACTCGAAGGAGGCTAGGGAGATAGTCGGCAAGATAGTTGGCTCAGGGAAGAAGGTCGTCATGGGCAAGTCGATGGTCGCCTTCGAGGTGGGCCTGAGGAAGTACTTGCAGTCCTTGGGAAACGAGGTCTGGGAGACCGACTTGGGAGAGCTGTTAATACAGCTACTCGACGAACCCCCGAGCCACATAATCGGCCCAGCACTGCACCTTACCAAGGAGAGGGTCGCTAAGATTTTCAGGGAGAAGCTAGGGGCTGACGTAGACGAGAGCACGCCTCACGAGAAGTTGGTCGAGGTCGCCAGGAAGTTCCTCAGGGAGAAGTTCCTGACAGCCGACGTGGGGATCACGGGGGCTAACGCAGTCGCCGCTGACACGGGCTCAATAGTCCTGATAGAGAACGAGGGTAACATAAGGCTCTCCTCCTCCGTGCCCCCAGTACACGTCGCGATAACTGGGATAGATAAGATAGTCCCGACGTTGGAGTACGCTTTCATAGAGACCATGGTGCAGTCAGCCTACGCCGGCCTTTACCCGCCAACGTACGTCAACCTAACTTCAGGGCCTTCGAGCACTGCAGATATAGAGCACAAGAGGGTCTCGCCGGCCCACGGGCCGAAGGAGTTCCACCTGGTCTTGGTCGATAACGGGAGGTCTGAGATAGCGAAGGACGAGAAGCTATGGGAAGGCCTGCTGTGCATTAGGTGCGGGAGGTGCCACTTCCACTGCCCAGTTTACAGGGCTCTCGACGGCAAGTTCGGGGTTCCGCCCTACAGCGGACCCATGGGGGCGATGTGGTCCTACTTCGTCTACAGGGACCCGAGGCCCGCCATGCTGTGCACCCACTCGGGCAACTGCAAGGACGTGTGCCCGATGAAGATAAACATACCTAAAGTTCTAGAGGAAATAAAGTTCAGGGGATCGAAGGGGTTTCATCAGCGTTAATTAGGTAGTATTCCCCTTTTCTACCCGTGAAGAAGTGCCCTAGGTGCGGCGCGGAGAATCCCGACGACGCTACCTTCTGTAAGGTCTGTTACTATCCTTTGACCGAGGGGGCGAAGTTCGAACTACCAGAGTCCCTTAGGCTCGAAGAAGAGAAACCGCGTATGCCCTTCTCGAAGAGAACCCTTATTGCGTCCTTAGCGGTTAACGCTGTTTACCACATGACCCTGGCAGTGTTGTTCGTCGCGATCGTGGCCTCTCTCATCATTTCTCAGGCGACCCAAGTTAGCGTGGTCACATTACCAATGAAGTTCTTCAACATCTTAGCGGGAACTACGTCTATAGAGTTCGTGAGTGCTTTTCTAGCATACTTAGCGTTCAGGCCGACCAAGAGGGCCCTGCTGTACTTCCTTTACCCCACAGGCCTAATAGGCATGTTCTACGCCCTCACTATTGACCCTAGGCTAGAGTTCGGGTTCTTCAGCCTGGTGTACTACCCCTCGTCGTTCCTAATCATAGTAGGAGGCTCTTACTTCGCCCTGCTCTTGAGGGAGGCCATGTACGAGGATAATATAGTGAAGTGGGCCACGCTGGGGTTAATGATTTATTACTTCGCCCTGGCCCTCCTGCCCAACCTCATCACGTTGCTCTCAATTGTAAACTTCGTTTCTTCGATTCTCATCCTCTACTCGTTGGCCCAGAAGCCAGAGGTAAAAGTCGGTGGTAAGAGTTGAAGGAGCTCGAGAGCCTCGAGACTGTAGAGCTGTGGGAGCTCCTCCTAAAGGCACATAAACTACTCAGGAAAATGTTGCAGAACGAGGCTTACAAGGACGGCCTGACGTTCAACGACGTTTCCCTCCTTTACTTAGCGAAGACCAAGGGAGGGGTTACAATTACTGACGTGGCGAACCACCTGGACATAAGTAAGTCGACTGTTGTTGAAATGGTAGAGAAGCTGGCATCGAGGGGACTTGTGGTCAAGGAGAAAAGCCAAAGCGACAGGAGGCTTACGGTGGTAAAGATCACCGAGGAGGGGGAGAAGGCGTTAGAGAAGGTCAGGGAGAGATATAGGGCCTCAATCGAGAGGATAATAGCGAGGACCGGCGACGACGAGTGCGTGAGGAAGCTCGCTCAATCGATTATTGATGAATTTCTCGAAAGATTTAAAGGTAAATGAATACTTAAGTACCAAATTTATTCTTTATATTTTGCAGATAATTGAAGAATAGATTTAAATATATCGAGGTATAAAATATTATTTGCCAACGATTTAAATGCAATAATTTTTTGGGGTGATAAAATTGAAGAGGACTGTTATAGCGTGGACTCTCTGGGGCTTCGCTCTCTACCTGACAGCTCCTTACGTACCCTACTTTATGAACTCTCTCGGTAACGGAGCCTTCTACCTCTTAGTCTCCCAGGCTTTCGGCACCTCACTGATCCCTCTGGCTTACCTGTTGTCAAAGCGAGTAAAGCCCAGCTACCTGGCCTCAGCGTCGCTCATCGCTTACGCCGTAGGCCTTATGACTGTCCCACTAAAGAGCCCCATATCGGCGTTCCTGCTATCCGCGTACTGGGGAGCGGTACCAGTATACTACGTACTCATGAAGGGAGAGAAGAAGGGTTGGGCCCTCTCAATGGTTCCCGGGGCAGTCCTACCCTTTGTAGGGTCGCTTGATCCAAAGGTCTCCGCTATCATGGCCGGCTTCTTCGCCGCCGTTGCGGGAGTTCTGTCGCTCGGAGTCGAAGTGAGGAACGCGAGGGCCACTGAAAGGATAAACTTCGCTGGGGCAATTCCCATACTCGCGATGGCCATGGCTTACCCTGTCAGTTACACGGCTTTCGGCCTCAGCGAGACGATGGCCGGGCTAGTCACTTCCGTGGGCTACGCGGTGGGGATAATGCTTATGCTCTACAACGGCTTCAGCGCGTTTATAGCTAGCCTCTTCGCCTTCTCGACGATATCCTTAGCCCCAGTTAACGGAATTGCCTCGTGGGCTCTCGGCCTCTCGGAGACCCTTCTGGCTTACTCGCTCGATGAGACTGGGACTAACGACTTGAGATCGTCGACCAGGCTGGCAATCTTCGAGTCCCTTAGCTACATGTGGGGCTACGCAATAGCGTTCCTCCTGTACTCGACAGCCTTCTTAATACCTGTGCTCGCGGGAGGCCTCACGGCGGTCTACGCGATGTTGCTCATCCTTATGTCCTTGCTCGTCGTTAAGACCAGGAGGTTGGTTTTACTGCTCAGAGCTATAAAGACCTTCAGATCCCTCGGGAAGTATAGCCATGAATGGGTCGACCCGTACTTCAAGGTGTCGTAGTTTTTGCCCTAACCCTTTTACGGGAACTAGCATAACCTCTTTCTTGTGATCCTTAGCCACCAGTCGATTAAGGCCCTGCTCGGCTCAGTGATTAAGAACTACAGTGAGGAGAGCGTGAGGGAGAACGGCTACGACTTGAGGCTCTGCGGGGACAGGGCGTTAAGGATCAAGGGGAATTCTTTCCTCCCGGATAAGCCATCCGAATACGAGGAGGTCGAGTTCTCCGATTACTTGGAGTTCGAGCCCCTGTCCACCTATCTCGTGGAGAGCTGTGAGGACTTCGAAATGCCCAACGATTTGGCAGCCCTTATCACCTTGAGGAGCACGTTCGCCAGGAACGGCTTCCTGGCTCCTCCCACAGTTATAGACGCCGGCTACAGGGGGAAGATAATCGTCGCCCTCACTTCCCTCTA
>CAYRZA010000070.1:0-4909 GCA_964428675.1 uncultured Desulfurococcales archaeon
TATAGGGACTTCTACTGGAAGATAGGGATAGACCCGACCAAGACAAGGCCAGCGGGCGAAGCGCTGAGGAGGAGGGTTCTGAGAGGGGGTAAGCTCCCCAGAATAAACTTCATCGTAGACGTGGGCAACGTCGTGAGCTGCGAGACGTTGGTTCCTATAGGGATCTACGATAGGGCCAAGTTCAAGGAAGAGCCCATTATTACGCTTTCTAAGGGAGGCGAGATGTTTTACGGTATTGGGAAGAAAGAACCCGAAAAGTTGCCGCAAGGGATCCCAATAATGGTGAGCGGCGAAATAGTTATGCACATTTATCCGCACAGGGATTCAGTTATTACCAGCGTAACTGATGAAACGAAGGACGTCTTGGTCGTTTGTGCAGGAGTTCCCGGAGTTGAGGCGAACCTAGTTAAGGGAGCTTGCGAGAAGGTGGTCTCATTGCTCAAGGAGTACGGTAAGGGGGAGCAAGTGACTCCAGTTCAGCTGGCATAGTCCTCCGTTAAGGGATTTTGAGTGCAATTCGTTGAGACTTGAGGTTAGCCTTAAATTAAAGCTTTATTACAGTCATTACACTACGAACTTTTATTTTCAGTAAGGCATTTCCCCCCATGGGCTCCAAGGTCAATTACTTGGCAGGCTACTTATCATGGGTAATGGACTCGTATGACTTAGGAGCGGTAGTAATCACCACGTCAATTCTGGGCAAACTGTTCTTCCCGACTTTAGGAGTATTGGGAGCTGTTCTCCCCATCGTCTTTACGGTCGTCTCGAGGCCTTTAGGCTCGTTCGTCTTCGGCTACTTAGCCGACTTAAAGGGGAGGAAGTTCGCAATGCTAGTAACGGTCTTAGGTTACTCACTCTCTATAGGGCTTACGGGACTCCTGCCGACTTATTACGAAATCGGAATACTGGCTTCAATATCCTTGGCTTTGCTTAGGTTCGTTCAGGGCGTCTTCATAGGGGGCGACGTGTCCTCAAGCTTCACCCTCAGCATGGAGAGCGCGAAGACCAGGAGGGGTCTTCTGGCAGGCGTCCTTCAGGGAGGGACTTTAGTCGGCTTCGTGTTAGTTGACGCCCTCTTCACTTACCTCGCTTCGACCACTAACATAATGGAGACCTGGAGGTACATCTACTTCATAGGTACAATACCTGCCGCACTCGCGATAATGATAAGGTTGAACGTCACCGAGCCGGAGGTCTACCTTAGGGAGGGCAAGCAAGGAAAGGTGCTGAGCGGCCTTAAGCCCCTCTACCAGACAATCATCGTGATGATAGGCTTCTGGACAGCCGTTTATGCTGGCCCGCAGTTCATGACTGTGTTCCTGGGCAAGTATCTAGGACTGCCCGCTAATGAATACGGAACTCTTCTCACCCTCATGAACGCGGTGGGGATAGTCGCTATGGTGGTATCCGGGTTAATCTCGGACCTGTTGGGTAGGAGAACTGTAGCCCTCATCGGTTCTGCCCTAGCTATAGTGGGGGCTTACCTAGTCTACTTCCTCGTTCTACCCATCAACTTAGCCGTCCTCCTCTTCGGCTTCCTCGTGAACTTGCCCTCAGCAATAACGCCTGCATACTTGGCCGAGAGGTTCAAGACCTTCAGTAGGGCCACTGGAGTGGGCTTCTCGTATAATGGGGCCTTCATAGTGGCGGGGTTCTCGCCGGTGTTCATAAGCCTAGTGAACTCATTAGTTAAATCGCTGCCAGTAGCGGCGTTCACTGTGTTCGCCGTCGGTAGTGCTGTGGCGATTCTAGGCCTCCTAATGGGTCCTGAGACGTTGAAGGCAAGCGAACTCAAGGTTTAAACTATCAAAATCGTTTTTCTCTCGTGCCGGGCAAAGTATTGTTCCTCGTAGGGGAGGAGTTCGAGGACATAGAGCTACTCTATCCATTTTATAGGGTAATAGAGGAGGGATTCACGCCGGTTATTGCCTGGAAGGAGGCGAAGTCGAAGGTCTCGGGAAAGCACGGCTATACGGTAGTTTCGGACGTCTCGTTCAGGGAAGTCAAGGTTGAGGACTATTTGGCTTTAGTAATACCCGGCGGAAGGGGGCCAGAAAGGATCAGGAACATTCCAGAGGTTAAAGAAATAACTAGGAAATTCTTCGAGATGAAGAAACCAGTTGCCGCAATCTGCCACGGGCCTCAAGTCCTGATCTCGGCGGGCGTAATAAAGGGGAGGAAGGTAACCTCTTACGAGTCGATAAAGGACGACGTGATAGCTGCTGGCGGAGAATACATAGACGCCCCTGTGGTCGAAGACGGGAACCTAATAAGCTCCAGGCATCCGGGGGACTTACCGTTCTTCGCTGCTAGCCTAATAAAGGCCCTAAGGAGCGTTAGCAAGTGAGTAGCCGAAGACCCTGGGGGTTTTAGGCCTCGCGTTGACGTTTATTATTATAGCCCTGCCGAAGGTAGCGGGAACCGGTTTTTGTAGGACTATCTCGTTCCCCTCAACGCTCCCCAGCACCTTTATTCCCCCGGCCAGCACGTGGACTTCCCTGGCTTCTGAGGCCCACTTGAACTTAGTGTAATTAATCCTCTCGACCATCTTTATTCCAGGCTTTACGAGGGCGGAAATCCCCTCTATCTCTTCGAGCTTAACGTTCCTTAGGGCGAACCCTATCCTAGTCCCCGGCAGTACTCCCTCCTGATCCTCGTCTAGGACTTGTACGCTCTTCACTTCGACTTCCTTCATCATCGGATAAGCTATTAGCTTGTCGTGGACTTTCACTTCAGTTAACGCGAAGCCCAGAACGACAGTGCCTACCCCCTTTACGTTAAAAGCCCTGTCCACATAAACGTAGCCCCTGTCCTGAACAGGCTCGTCGATTTCCCTGAACTCCCCCACCATGCTCGAAACGTTCAACTCCCCGAAGACCCTCTTAAAAGTCTCTAAGTCTTCTGGTGGCATAACTAGCCCCTTGAGCCCTGACGCCTCAGCCAGTAAGGCCAGTTCGCCTTCGACGGCAGTTATCCTGCTCATCTTCAAGTAAAACGAAGAGGAAATGGTGAGCGCTTCGGCCTGGTCTAATATCCCTTCTGGGGTTATAACGGAGCGTATCAAGTCCCCTATCCTTCTATAATATATTTTGTTCTCAGTCCTCTTCCCCAACCTCTCGGCTATTTCCTTCGCTTCCTCCTCTGTAGAAGCGAGGACCGTAATTATTGAGCCCCTGAACACTCTCTTAAGGAGGACAATAGCAGGTTTAAATCTGACACCTCTTAGGTAGCGACGAATGCTGGCTTACATCTCCAACGGCCTCTCCGGTGCCCTGTTAGACCTAGGAGAGGTGGTCTGGCTCCCGTTGCCCAGGTTCGACTCCCCCTCGGTCTTCTCTAAGATCCTCGACAAGGCCAAGGGAGGGAGCTTTGACCTGAGGCCGGAGGAAGGCTATGACAGTGCGGTTCAACGCTATTTGGGCTTCTCCCTGGCCCTCGAGACTATATACACATCCAAGGACAAGAAGGCTAGGGTGATAGACTTCATGCCCCTATCGCTCCCGGGAATGGTCAGGATTTACGAAAGCGAGGTCCCGCTAATAGCCAGCGTGAGGCCAGTGTTCAACTACGGTCTGATAAACCCCTCAGTGGAAAGGAAAGAAAAGGGGTTGATATTCAGGAACCCGCTGTCTAGCGAGGGATTAGAGCTTTATATAGAGGGCGAATTCGAGGTTCTCGAGGACCTATCGATTAGGCTTAAGCCCGGGAAGGGAAGTATATTCTTGCTTTACTCCAGGGACTTGCGTTATGGCTTCTTCGCGAAGCCCGAAATTTACGGAAGCCCTGGGGAAATGCTGAGCGGGCTTTTGAACTATTTCAGGAGCAAGTTGAGCTCAGTTAATAGGGTGAGCGTTTACGAGAGGGAGTACTACCGCTCCATCTCGGTTATCTTAGGCCTTATGTACAGGCCCAGCGGTGCAATAGTCGCATCCCCAACGACTTCGTTGCCGGAAATAGTGGGGGAGGAGAGGAACTGGGACTACAGGTTCGCGTGGGTGAGGGACATGAGTTACGCGATCGAGGCCTTAATAAGGGCGGGACTGATAATAGAGGCCAGGTACGGCCTGGATTTCTTAATTAGCGTCGCCGATCCATCGGCTAAGACATTCGATCACCCGCTTTACACTGTCGACGGCACTCCCCCTTTGGCTGAAGAAATAGTGGGTTGGTTGAGCGGCTATGAGGGCTCGAGGCCCGTGAGGATAGGTAACGCTGCCTATATTCAAATTCAAATGGACGTAGAGGGGGCCTTCATGAACGCCTTATACGAATACGCCTCCGCAACGAAGGACTACAAGTACGTTACGGACAACTTCTGGCTAATAGAGAGCTTAGTCCGCTGGGTCTCCAAGTCCTGGAGGTCTGAGAGCACCGACATCTGGGAGGAAAGAGGAGTGGTAAGGCATTACGTGCACACGAAGGTCATGAGCTGGGTCGCTTTGGATAGGGCTTCTAAATTGGCCAGGATGATAGGGGACAAAATAGAGGCCGACGAGTGGGAGGCCAGGGCTGAGGAGATCAAGGAGGACGTAATGAGGAACGGCGTTAAGGAGGGGCATTTCGTCAGGTACTACGGCGGCGACGAGATAGACGCTGCGTTACTGACGTTACCCCTCTACGGTTTCGTCAGTCCATACGACGAGAGGTTCTTAAAGACTTTCGAGAGGATAAGGAGGGAACTAGAGGTCTCGCCCTACCTTTACCTCAGGTACAAGAGGGACTTCATGGGAAAAGCGAAGAACCCGTTCGTCCTGGTTACGCTTTGGGTCGCGAGGGTTTTATTGAGGATGGGAAAGGTCAAAGAGGCCGAGATGCACATAAAAAGACTAATAGAATGTTCGATGCCGTTAGGCCTACTGGGGGAGCACGTCGAGCCGAACTCCTGCGAGCCGAGGGGCAACTTCCCGCA
>CAYRZA010000071.1:0-4883 GCA_964428675.1 uncultured Desulfurococcales archaeon
CTCTTCTTGTTCACGCTCTCACCTATTGACTAGGGGCTTCAGGGAAGTAGTTGTTAACCCCTTCTTTTTAAGTTCTTCCCTTACGATCTTTGTCCCTTCGACCATCACCTTGAGCTTCTCGAAAGCCACCCTCCTGGGCCTGAGCTTGAGCCCGCAGTCTGGGTTTATGAAGAGCCTCTCTGGGGGTATTATTTCTAAGGCCTTCCTGATAGCGTTAGCCACCTGCTCTGGAGTTTCCACTTTGTTCGTGTGAACGTCAACCACTCCGAAACCAAGCTCCAGGTCGTACTTGTACTCTTTGAAGAGCTTCAGGGGCTCGAAGTTCCTATTAGCGAACTCAAGGGCGAGCTGGTCGACCTTGAGCCTATCGGCATACCTAAGTACCCTCGAGTAATCTCCATAGCAGATATGAACCGCGACCTTGACGTTTACTCCCCTCACAGCCTCGTTAACAGCATCTATAGCCCACTCGACTTCGTCCTCATGAGTGGGCAGGGCGGGCTCATCGACCTGAATGAACTTCGCCCCGTTCTCCACCAGGGTCTTTATTTCCTGGTTTATCGCCTTGGCCAGGTCGAACACGAGGTCCTGCTTGCTCTTGTAATATTCGTTATACGACCACTCGGCGATCGTATAAGGCCCCGTAATTGGCACCTTTATCACTGGCGAATAGCTAACGCTCATGGCGAACTTGAACTCATGAAGTAGCATCGGGCTCCTGTACTCAATCTTCCCCACAACTGAAGGCTTTCTATAATACGCAGTTCCCCACACCCTAACGGGGCCATAGAACCTGAACCCCCCTAGCCTTTCCGCGAAGTACTCTACCATCTCATCTCTCCTCTGTTCGCCGTCCGACGGGATGTCGACCCCAGCCACTTTTTGATCCCTCATCACCGCGACAACAGCGTCGTCGAAGGCCTCCATGAGATCCTCGTCGCTGATCCTCCCAGCCCTGTGTAACCTTATAGCTTCCCTCAGCCACTTAGGCCTCGGGTAGCTCCCGATTACGGTAGTCGGCAATATGGGTAGCTCCTCCATGTGCTCACCCCTTGAGCTTAGACGCAATACTGAACTTCCTTTGGATTATAACTTCTGGTATCAGGTCTAAGAGAGAGGAGTTGCCCACTATTACGCTCTTAGCCCCTCCTTCCTCCGCGCTCTTAACGAACCTCTTGAGTGACGAAAGCCTCTCGAGCTTCGTGTTCCTAGAGTCCAAGAGGCCCAAGTAGATCCCCTTGCCCTTTGTCGCCTTATAGACGAATGCGGTCTTTTTCTTCCTCTCGTCGGCTAAGTCGAAGCCGTAATAGTCCGCCTTAAGGCCTACGAAGTCCTCCAGCCTGTCGACCCTGAGGAAGAAGTACGAGATCAAGTGCACCTCAGAGTTGACGCCCGAAAGCATCGTGTCGAAGGCCTCTTTAGCCGAGTCTATCTCCCCCTTTCCGACGCCCTTCTGGAAGAACGAAGGCTCTATGACCTCGACTGCATCGTAAAGGCCCTTAGCTTTCTTCAGGAAGTCGTTTAATGCCCCCGCGTAGTCCTTCATGAGGGCTGAGACGTCTTTATAGTTCCTGTCCTCTGAGAGCCTTGCAAATGACAGGGGGCCAAGCACTGTGACCTTCAGCTTCGCCCTACCATTTATCGCGCTCTTCGCCGTCTCCAAGTCCCTTATGTAGTCCTCACCGTTCGAGAACTCCAGTTTCCCCTTTATCACTGGAACCCTGTAGTAAAAGTTGTTGTCGTAAAACCTCACAAGACCGTTCTTCTCTACGTTATTCAGCAGAGAGACCATAGCGTCGACTAAGTCGTCAAACCTCATGAGGCCCGCAGTTAGGTAGTCGACCTTGTAACCCAGCATTAGGTTTACGTACCTCTCAATCTCCTTCCTGACGGCCTCATCGAAGGCCTTCTTGTCGACCTTTCCGCTCTGGTACCTGGATACGACTTTTGCGAAGTTGGGGTTCCTGGGATACGGGCCCGAAACTGCTAGGCTTACCATCAGGCAATCTTAGGGGCTAGCAAATAAGTAACTTTCCCCGTGCTCTCCTGGCCGAACTCCATGAGCAGGGGCTTATTGGTCGAGAACGCTATATACGTAGTGTCGCTGAGCCTGGTCAAGCTCATGACGTCCTCCATGTACTCCACGTCGTAACTCGCGGTAGCTGGTTGCTCCACCTGAATATCTATAAGCCCGCCGCTGTCCTTATCGAGCTCTACTTCGATCTTGGTTTCACCCTCTGCACTCAACTTGACCTCGCTCTCATTAGCGGAAATGGTTATGGTATCCGTTACGGACTTAGCCTCTGAAACGGCTTTCTTAATTCCAGCCGAGCTCACAGTGGCCTTAACGGAGAACTCGAGGTTTATCTCCGGGACTTCAGGAGGGACTATGTCGAGGTTCTTAACGACGAACTCCCTCTCGACGCCTCCAACGAGCTTAATCTTGATTGACTCTGGACTTTCCGCCTCCATGACGAAGCTTTCCTTCCTCGTTGCCGTCTTGAGGAGCTTCGCTAAATAAGACGCGTTGAAGCCGAACTTGAACTCCTCCTGGACGTCGTACTCCTGAAAGGCGGAACTCGGGATTGACAACTTAATTAAGGCTATGTGGGCCCTGTCGACAGTAACTAGTTCGACCCCTTCGGGCTTGAACACTAGCAAGGCCTCGTCGACTAACTTCGACAAAGTCGTCACTATTGCCTTCAGATCCCTCACGTCAGCGTGAACTACCTTCATCCTTAACATAATTATATGAAGCGGAGATTTAATTTAGATCGGTGACTTGAGGCGTATAATCGTCTCCTCAGACAGGAGCGGTAGTGGCAAGACAATAGTGACCTCAGGCATAATGAGGGCCCTCTCGAAGACGGTAAAGGTAGCGCCTTTCAAGGCTGGCCCGGACTTCATAGACCCAGGCTACCACAGGGTGGCCACTGGAGTGAGCCCTGCGAACCTCGACCTCTGGCTAATGGGAGAGGAAGAAGTTAAGAGAGCTTTGGTGAGATACTCGAGGGGCTTCGATATAGCAGTAATTGAGGGAGTTATGGGCCTTTATGACGGCGTAGGGATTAGGTACAGCACTTACGAACTTTCAGAGGTCACGAAGACCCCTATAGTCCTCGTGATTAACTGCTCCAACGTCTCTTCCACGGCAGCAGCGATAGTACACGGCCTCAAGGATTTCAGGAGGGCTAGGGTCAAAGGGGTCATATTCAACATGGTTGGATCCGAGAAGCACTTCTCGTATTGCAAGGAGGGGCTAGAGGGGGTCAAAGTGTTAGGCTACATCCCTTACTCCAAGGACCTCAAGGTCCCGTCGAGGCACTTGGGGTTAGTAACGGTCGAGGACATGAAGGAGGTCGACAACGTGATCAGGACGGCAGCAGAACTAGTAGAATCATACGTAGACCTGGACGAATTAAAGGAGATAGCCGAGACCGCGGAGGAGCTTGACGTGAAAGAGGACGAAAAGGAGCAAGCGAAGTACGGTAGGGCTGCAGTAGCTTACGACCAAGCGTTCCTGTTCTATTACAGGGACAACTTGGAACTCCTCAGGAAGTCCTTCGACGTCGAGTTCTTTAGCCCTCTGAGGGACGAGACCGTCAATGGGGCCGACTTCATTTACCTCGGAGGGGGTTATCCAGAACTCCACCTGAAGGAGCTGGAGGAGGCCACGAGGACGAGGGATTGGATCAGGAAGGCGTCAGAAGACGGAACTCCAATTCTTGCTGAGTGCGGCGGACTCATGTACCTGTCGAGCGAGATTGTCGACGATAGGGCTTACAGAATGGTTGGACTATTCGACATCGCAATAAAAGCGAAGGACAGGCTAACTATAGGCTACACGGAGCTGGAGGCCGTAGAGGACAGCCTGATCTCGCCTAAGGGCGGTATAATCAGGGGACACGAGTTCCATTACTCGAGGCCGATAAGCGTTGGGGACGTAAAGTTGGCGTTCAAGAACAAGATAGGCAAAGGAATAATTAATAACATGGATGGGGCCTTGGAGTACAACACGTTGGCTACTTATAGTCACTTCTATTTCAGGACCACAGGGCTAAGCTCTGGACTCCCTCTGAAGCTTCTCCACCGAGACTTTTAGCTTCTGTAAGTCCCTCGTGTAAAGCCTGATCTTGAAGGGCAGCTTGGCCGAGGTACTGTCTATTTCTATGTAGGACTTCTCGGGGTTTATAGTCATCTTCGCCTCTGAAAGCTGGGAAACGTGGAGCACCACTCCGGTCATGTCGGTAGATACTATGCCTTTCAGAGTGAGCCTGTACGATTTAGGAGCAACTACTTCCATCATCCTGAACTTAACTACGTTTCTGATAACGAAGAAATTGAATAAGAAGAGCGCCTCGAAGTAGGTAACGTATAGAAGAAACCTCTCAATACCCTCATATGACCTAACTATTGTGTTAAAGATCAAATAATAGATTATTATTAGAGCGATAATGTAAAGGAAGTAGAAGCCGAAGCTTTTCATCATCTGAGAGGTGTACTCCCTTAGCTTCGCCTGGTATTCTTCGTCCTTAAACGCCAGTTCGTCGGCGTTCTTCTCTTCAAAGAGTACCGGCGCTTTCGCCACCTCGCTCAGGTACTTCCTCTGGGCCAGCAACGGGTTACTCCTCTGTGCCATGTAAGTGCTCACGCCCATTATGATGACCAAGTACACTATGTAAACGACGAGGAAGTACTCGGGGTAAAACGATAAGACAGCGGACATGGCTAGCATTGCCAGTTGGCTTATCAGAATCATCTTCCAGTTGTAGGGATTGTAGGTTCCCTGGCTCATCTCGTCATCTATATTAGTAATGTCCTATATAGTTGTGCCCGAAATTGATATTAGCAGTACTGCTCGTGATCAACGCGACAATTGGCCT
>CAYRZA010000072.1:0-4830 GCA_964428675.1 uncultured Desulfurococcales archaeon
GCAGGGTGAAGTATAGTTGGGACCCTAAGTCTCGCAGCTATCCTTTTGATTTCTTCGAAACCCTCTTCTATGACGCCGTAACCTCTTTTGCCCTTAACGGTCACCCTCTCGAATAAATTGAGGACGCCAAACCTGTCGACTAGCACAATGGGCCGTAAGAGCCTTCCTCCAGGAACGTCCTCGTAAAACGTCACTGAGAGCTTGAAATAACTGTTTTCAAGGACGGGAATGCAGGTCTCCTCAGCCTCATCCCATCTGAAAAAGGAGAACCTAGTCCTTATTACTATCCTCCCAAGGGAGGATGACTGCTCTCCCAATTATTCTCCCTTCATATGCCTCATTTATTGCGTAGTTTATCTCCTCTAACTTGAAGGGCACCGAAAGGGTCTTCAGAACGCCGCTGGTGAAAAGCCTGTAGGCCGTCATCATGTCCTCCTTGGTACCGTAGAGCACTCCCCTAACCCTTAGTCCCCTCAGTACTATAAGCTGTTCGGGTACCGTTAGTGTCCCGCCGAACTCGCCCACGATCCTCAGCTCGCCCAAGTTCCTCAATAGCCACATAGAGTCCTGCAAGCTGTAGTCTGCCCCGACGAAGTCCAACACGTAGTCGAACTTCCTCTTGCTGGATTTCTCCGAGACCTTGTTTACGTAGTCCCTCTTCTTGGCCAATACGACCTCGTCAGCCCCTAGCTCCTGTGCCTTCTCAAGTTTAGGTAAACTAGAACCCACCACTGTAACTGACGCTCCTCTATATTTGAGGATCTGAACCGCGTAAAGTGCGACCGCACCAGTACCTATTACTAGTACATCATCGCCGCTCTCTATTCCCTTAACGGCGTTCACCGCGGTAGTCCCCGCATCGGCGAGCGGGGCGAGATGAATGGGATCTCCTTCTACGGGTAACAAGTATTTCTCGCTTGGAACCTTCACGTACTCTGCGAAACCGCCGTCCATATGATAACCTATTACCTTCACTCTTTCGCAGTGCTGATAATATCCAGCTTTACAGAACTTACAGCTTCCACATCCTATGGAAGAATAAACTAGAACTTTCTGACCCTTCTTCAAAGTCCTCCCGTCGTGGATCAGTTCTCCCACAATTTCATGGCCCAAAATTCTCGGCGGTTGGACGATTATATCGCCGTCCCATTGACCCGTTACTAGGTGAACGTCGCCGTGGCATAGCCCAGTAGCGAGTACCTTCAGAATCACCTCGTCTTCGCTTTCCCTTACAGGAGGTCGTACTTCCTCAATGGAGAGGGGGTAACCAACCTGTCTAAAGACGGCTGCCCTCACGGCTTCGGCCTCGCCTCGAACCAGAACGGCTTTTCTCCCCTCACGATTATCTCCACATCTGTTATGAATTTCTTTATTATTTCTGCATTAGTTCTAGCATGGTTCGTCAAAAACGAGGCAGTGTACCTACCCTTAGCTAGCGAAGCGTAGAGCATGAGCATATCGCCCATGTGCCTGTCCACTGCAGCACTCGTGTTTAAGTCCTCTAGCAGGTCATTTGCCGCCCTTTCGCCCACCACTTCAGCCGGAACCCCCTTTTCGCCTAGCGAGTCAGAGCCCAAGACGCTCCTTTCCGTTATTGCAGCAAGTGCGATCCCGCTCCCTTTGCTCCTCTCGCCCTGTCTTACGTCCAATTCGATGCTTATGGGCACATTCAAGGACTTCAACTTACTCTCCGCCGAAGCCTTTTGCCTTTGGGCTATGTGCTCTGGCAGGGAGCTGACATGGGATATCCCTATGATTTCATTTAGTTTCCCCCTTTCGGTCAGGTCAAACGGTTCTAAGTTACCCGTAACCTCAGAGACCTTAATCGCGCCACCACCCTCCGGGTAGTGACCCCTTCGGATAAGTATTAAGTTAGCCCTGATTCCAATCCTCTCCAGCAACCTGAGGAAGACTAGCCTTATGTAATCTATAGTCGGCGACTTCGGGACGTCAGTTCCACCGCTTATAGTCACCGTTATTTTCCTGTTTATCATTAATGGTAGTATAGTCTGTAATATCAGAGTGACGCTTCCCGCAGTGCCTACGTCGAGAGTGATCTCGCCTTTCTCAATTACCTTTCTCGGTTCGAAATATAGCTCCGTTGAACCCAAATGGTCGCCCTTCGTCACAGCATTCGTGAGGGTCTTGACAGCCCTGACCGCTGTCAGGTGCTGGTGCTGAAGCCCAGGTTTGGGCCTGTTAGCCCTAATGTTATAGATTCTGAACGGTTTGCCGGTGAGTGCTGACAACGTTAACGCAGTCCTGAGGATTTGACCCCCTCCCTCTCCAAACGACCCGTCAATCTCTATCAACTTCACCAGCCCATCTTCATGTAGGCCTTGATCTCCCATTCGCTTACGTAGTTAGAGTAGTTATCGATCTCCCTTTTCTTCAGTTTAACGTATGCGTCTACAAGGGCAGTCCCAAGTCCCTCAGTTATGACCTTATCGCGCTGTAGTGACGTTACGGCGTCCTCGAGAGAGTTCGGCAAATCGACTACGTCCTTTTCGATCTCTATCTCTAAGTTCCTCTTAATTCCGTCTATTGCGGCAAGTATTAGCGAGGAAAGGAAGAGGTACGGGTTGGCTAGAGGGTCGGCCAACCTGAACTCGATAAGGCCGTTCTCCTTGAACGCTGAGGTCAGCCTTATTACGAAGTGCCTCTCGTGGCCTGCACCTCCTCTGTTCGCAGTTACTTTCTCCTTAAACCTCCTGTAAGAGTTAATCGTAGGTGCAGCGAACGCCATTATGGCCGGTAAATGCTCTAAGATACCAGCTAGTATATTGTAGCCCAGCTGCGAGATCGAGTGGCCTTTGGGATCGCTCGGGTCAACTAGAGCCGAACTCCCCTTCCTCATGAAGTTGATGTAAACGTCCATACTAGAGCTCACGAGGTCCGAAAACGGTTTTGGCATAAAAGTAGCCATCATACCGTTAATTTTCGCGACGTCTCTTATAGTCTCTCTTGCGGTGATCAGGCTGTCGGCAGCACTCATCACGTCAGACATAGCGAGCTTTAATTCGTATTGGCCTGGGGCGTAATGCTTATTTATGGACGAAACTTTTACGTCTAAGAGTTCAAGATATTTAATCAGATTTTTTAAGAATTCTTGTTCAGTCCATAGGCCTTCTGGAGAGAACGCCATGGCGTCGTCCGCCGGTACGAGCTTCCCTTCGCTCGTTTTGAGCAAGTAAAACGTGGGTTCGAAGCCCGCAAAGGCCTGGAGTTCCAGCTCGTCGAGCCTCATTAGTGAGTTCTTCAATATTGTTCTTACGCAGAGGTTGTGTGAATAGCCTTCGGGAGTAATTAAGTAACTAATCACTCTCGCCGTCCTTTCTAGATAGGGAATTAGCTTAAACGTCGATAGGTCTGGAACTGCTATGACGTCATAATAGTTTGCGAATAGGGGTTGGTCCGAGTAGTCCAGGACTATCAGGCTCTCAGCGAAGTCGACGCCCCTGCCGTTTAGGACGTCCTCAAATTCGTACCTCCTCAACGATTTCCCTCTGGTATTACCTAAGATGTCGACGAACTCCACTCTGACGTAATCCACTTTCCCAGACTTCAGAGTCTCCAGAACTTCTTCACGTATCACAACACCACAATGTACTAGGGGGCTTTTATATCCACGACCACGTGATACACGCCTGGCTTATAGCTCCTAACTACCCTAGCGAAAAAAGCTCCCTTATACCTCTTCAAGGCTTTATCAACAGGGTCCTCACCCCTTTCCACTTCTACAGTAGTGAATAGGTGTATTATCCCCCCTGGTCTGATCACCTGAAGTGCCGTTTCTAGTGCCTCATCAGCCTTTTCAGGTAAAGGCGCTATAATCCTGTCAGGCCTAGGTAACTCATAAACTACTTTGAAAGCGTCCCCCCAGATCGGCACGACACAATAGGCTCCATTCAGGTCGGCGTTTACGAAGTTGTAATAGTATGCATATGGGTTTATGTCGATCGAGAACACTAATTTAGGCTTCCCCCTTACGCATGACATCACGGAAAACGGGCCGTAGCCTGCGAACATATTTACGACGATCTCGCCGGGCCTCACGAGCTTTGAGATCCTGTCGTGTTCGTACATCAGCTTTTGCGAAAAGAAGACCTTCGTGAAGTCTAACACGAACTTAAAGCCGTGTTCTTTGTAGACCACTTCGCTTATTGGCTTACCTGCCAGGAGGTAGTACTTGCCCACTCTGCTCACTTCTTCAACTCCTCTCGGCCTTCCCCAGACGGCTTCCAGTTTCATTTCCCTCATTAAGGCCTCTGCGAACGGCCTCAAGTCTTCTGGTTTCTTGTCGAAAGGTATCCCGACTATAGCTACCTTATCCAGAATCTCTATTCGCTGCCAGGTCCCGAATCGCTTTGCCAGCTCTCTCATCTACTTCTCTCACCTTTTCCACAGCGTTCTCTACGTGAGATAGTCCGACGTTGAGGGGTACCCCTCCGTCGACTACCGGCTCGCCCCTAACTATTAGGGTCTCAACATTATGTCCAGAAAATATTATGGACTCGTAAGGTGACGTGCGGTCAAAGGGGAAAGTCTGCGGCTCTCTGTACTCGAACACCGCTATATCTGCTTCTTTGCCTATTTCGAGGAGTCCCGCGTCTAGGCCTAGCACTTCGTAGCCCTTATAAGTCGCTGCCTTCAGAGCCTCATCGGGCTTCAGGATGAGCCTGGAGACTGCGACGGAGAGCTCGTAAAGGACGTTATATCTAGGGGTTAAGTCGAGCGTTATTGCAGGGTCTAAGTCACTAAGGGGGAACTTGGAGGTCTCGTAAGTAGGGGTGAAGGCCAACGTAATGCCGTACTTCTTAATTAGGCTTA
>CAYRZA010000073.1:0-4796 GCA_964428675.1 uncultured Desulfurococcales archaeon
TTCGTATGGGAGAAGGAGCCTCACGAGTTATAGCCCATTAATTCCAAGTGCCTCCTGACGACCTCCTTCGGATCCATTTCGGATTCTGCAAAGAATATCTCGAAGTGTTTCCTCTGTTTTTCTTTGCAGTTTACACACTCGTAAACGGCGAACCCGCCCTCGAAGTCCGGGCCGTAATTAGCTATCCCATATAGTCCCCTCTTCCTCACCAGTTCCTTGTAAACTTCCTCTATACAAGTCGGTATGGCCACATACCTCTCCATCTTCACGAACCAGGGCCTGAGCCTGGGCTCCCTTCCCCAGTGGAGCAACACTGTACCCACGCCGTAGTACTCCCCAATGTCGCTCACCTTAACTATTTCAACCCTATTTTGCGAGTCCACGTAGACTGACGCGTTCGGGTAGTCCTCGAATACGCTCTCGTAGTATTCCCAATCCCTTGCCACATCGCCAATAATCCAAGAAAACATTTTAGAAAAGGAAAAATACAGGGTTTAAAGAATCGATGATGAAGTGACGGTTTGCGGAGCCGTGAAGATCGCTTCCCTGACTGAGGCGATAAGATGAGACGAAGGTTCTCAAGGGGCCTAATGGACGCGTTGATCAAGGCCAGGGAAAAGTACGGCTTAGGGGAGGAGCTCGTAAACCTGTACAACAGGCTAAGCGAGGCCCACCACAACGGCTTACTGAACGTCAACCACGCAGTTTTACAGTTAGTGCTCTCCGCCTACCTCCTCAGTAGGGGGTACAAGGTTTACGTGGAGATAGACATGGGGAACGGTTATGCTGACCTGTACGCAGAGAAGGGAGTTTCCATAGGGATAGAAGTCGAGACGGGCTACGTACCGCCAGAGGAAGCGGTGTCCCCCAAGGAGTACTTAATGGGGAGGATCTCGGCGAAGTCCGCGAGGTACAGCTGGGGTTTCGATAGGTTTTACATAGCCGTCCCGAAGTACTACGTGCCTCCCATACCGCCCCAGCTCCTGCTAGACCCCTCGGAGAGGAGCGAAGAGGACAACAGAGCCCTAATGGAAATAGCTAGAAAGGTCACCAAGGCGCCTGATTTGACCCTCGCCGACTTCAGGAGGAGCAAAGTGGACGGGCTCATAACGGTCGACGTGGACGACATGGAGATTGAGATCCTAGACAAAGAGACGTTAAAGGTCGCATTACAGAAATTTTATAAATATAAGTAGGAAGGCGAATGAGGAAAACGGGACAGTTAAGTTGTCATCGACATTCTTTATTAGCTCGACCAAAGTGGCTAGAACTGCTGAAGCTAGGCCTATGGGGCCGAAGAAGTAGTACCCTATAGGGGCCGAAACGAGGAACATTCCCAAACTGCCCCAAAGGCCCTTCCTCCTCTGCTTGTAGACGTAGTTCCTTATTATCCCGGTGACTCCGTCGCCGAAGCTCATGTAATATATTGGGACTAGAGGAATGTAAACGTCCTTAGTCCCCCAGTAGTTGGGCTCTATTATCCACATCAGGAGCAGAAGAGTACCGTAAGAGAAGGTGAAATACACTTCCCCCTTATTGTTTTCCTCCATGAACCATCCCATCTTCCTCTCTGAAAGCCTCACGTAAATCAGGTAGGCTGTGAGGACATACGAGGCTAAGATAGGGACTAAAGGTGACGTGAAGACGAAGGGGGCAAGGATGGCGACCATTCCACCTCCGAGCATGTGAATTGTCTTCCTCGCCACGTATATTGAGGTCTTGGAGGCAATCCACTTGCTCACCTTAAGGGTAACGAAAGCCACCCAAGCCGAGAGTATTACGCCCCAGACGACGTCGTCGACCGTTAATATCATGCCACCACATTCGTTATGAAATTTTAAGCCCTACACAGCAGAGATCCTAGATAATACCTTGAAGTTGGTAAGACTCAAGGACAATACCTTCGCCATAAAGCACGGAAGGCTTTACTTCGCTGAAGGAGAGGTCAAGCTAACCCTAAACTCGCAGAGGGCTTTAGAGCTCATCAAGGCCTGTCAGCTCGATCTAGACCCTACACCCTACCTTCTAGAGGGCGAGTTAGGCGTAAGGAAGCTGTTGGGCGAGGCGTTCGAGGAGTGCGTGGCGAAGCTCCTCTCGGGCTATAGGGTAGAGAGACACAAGAAAGTACTCGAGCCGATTGGGAGGATAGCCGGTAGGAGGATCCACTCCTTCCCAGACTTCGTGATAGAGGGGAAGTTAGCCGTGGAAGCTAAGGTCGGGAAATGTGACGAGTCGCAGGTAGCGGAGTATGCGTCGAAGTTCCCCGTAGGGGCAGTAGTGTTCCCGTTCTCGGGGTTTTGCAGGACTCCCAGGGGCTGGAGGGTGTTCCCGTGGGTCGTAAAGGACCCAAAACCCTTCTTAGAATGGTTGAGGATTTCCTTGGGCAAGTAAAAAACGGGCAAACCTATTAACCTCAATTTTTACTCAATCAACGAAATGTCGCTTTCGACCCCACTCATGGAGGGCTCGAGGAAGATAATGTGGCTAGGCGCTGGAGAGCTCGGTAAGGAGATGATAATAGAAGCGCAGAGGATGGGAGTAGAGACGATCGCTGTAGATAGATACGACAACGCGCCCGGAATGCAGGTGGCCCACAGGAAGTACGTGATAGACATGATGGACGGGGAGGCAGTGAAGGCCATAGCGAAGAGGGAGGAGCCCGACGCCATAATAGCTGAGATCGAAGCGATAAACACGTCAGCCCTCGAGGAACTCGAGGCCTTGGGCTTCAGAGTGATACCGAACGCAAGGGCCGTGAAGATAGCGATGAACAGGGTAGAGCTGAGGAGGCTGGCGGCGGAAGTAGTCAAGGTCCCCACAACGCTCTATGCGTTCGCCGAAAGCCCTGAGGAGGTCAAAAAGGCCTGTAAGGACATCGGATATCCCTGCCTAATAAAGCCCGAGATGAGCTCCAGCGGACACGGCCACACGGTGATTCACAAGGAGGACGAAGTGGAGGCCAAGTTCGAGGAGGCGCTGAAGCACGCCAGAGGGAAGAGCAGGAGGGTAGTTGTAGAGGAGTACGTAAAGATCGACACTGAGCTGACCGTGCTTACCTATAGGTACATGAGCGACGGGGGCATAGTCACGAAGACAATAGAGCCAATAGAGCACCAGAGGCCGCAGGGGGTTTTCCACTACATCGAGTCCTGGCACCCTTCGACGGTGCCCAACGACGTGAAGTCGAGAGCTATTGAATACGCTAAGAAAATGGTAGATTATCTAGGAGGGGTGGGCATTTACGGCGTGGAGATCATAGTCTCAGGGAACAGGGTTCTGTTCAACGAGTTAGCCCCCAGGCCACACGACACAGGCCTCGTCACGTTGGCGAGCACGGACATAAGCGAGTTCGAGATACACGTCAGAAGCGCGTTGGGGCTCCCTACGCCCGAGGTGAAGCTCGTCACCCCAGCGGCAACTCACGTGATCCTGGCGCAAACCGCCAAGTGGGCCCCCAAATACGTCAACGTGGACAAGGCTTTGGCAATCCCTGGAGTCAAGGTCAGGATATTCGGCAAGCCCTACTCCTACGTCGAGAGGAGGATGGGAGTCGTAATAGCGACTGGAAATAACGTAGAGGAGGCCAGGGAGAAGGCGAGGAAGGCAGCGGCGATGATCCTGGTCGTTTAAATCCCGTGGATTTTTTTCAGTTCTTCTATAACTTTTTCGACTTTCTGCTTAGCTATCGGGTTGGAGGCCATCATACAACAGTCGTGCAAGTCCTCATAGTCAAGAGGGTTCAAGTTGGCTATCTCAGCAATAACGACGCTCCAAACCCTAGCGGTAGCTTCGTAATTGTACCCTCCTCCGCCGAGCATTATCAGCCTGCCGCCCGCGTACTCGTGAGCCAGCTTATGAACCCTCTTAGCGACCTCTAAATAGCCCAAGGTGGTGAGCTTGAGCTCGACCAGGGGATCCGTATAATGGGAGTCGCCTCCCACCAGGAAGATTATAAGGTCGGGCTTGAACTGCCTGACCTTCGGAACCACCACCTCGTCGAAGGCCTTAAGGTAAAGGTCGTCGCCAGTGCCCGGCGGCAACGGCACGTTCAGGGTGAACCCCTCGCCTTCACCTATTCCTATTTCATCGTAGTTCCCCGTTCCCGGATAGAAGTTCGGGTGGTACATGTGCAACGAGACCTTGAGGACTTTGGGGTCGTCGTAGAGGAGGAACTGCGTCCCGTCTCCGTGATGGCCGTCAATATCGATTATGGCTATCCTCTTGTATTCCTTCTGGGCTAATTTAGCTATCAACGCCACGTCGTTGAAGACGCAGAAGCCCGCCGCTGAGTTCCTCTTAGCGTGGTGGAAACCCCCTCCTATGTTCACCGCGTGCTCGTATCGCTTCAAGAGGTTAAGCGCTGTGACAGAGCCGCTGACCCTCACTAACGCGGCCTCGAAAATCCCTGGAAAAGCCGGCGTGTCCATGTCGTCGAGCATTCCACTGCCCTTCCTGCTCATTTCCTTGACGAACTCTATGTACTCTCTAGAGTGCACAGTCTCGAGTACCGACTCGTCGATCAACTCGGGTTTTACCATAGCTATCTCGTGGAACGCCCCCCTGGTCTCGAGGATCTTCCTGGTCATGCTCTCCCTGAGGGACTTGAAGGGGTGATCGCCTGGGAAGCTGTACTTGAGGTAATCGTCATCCCACACAAAGGCCGTCTCGTGCAACTCGGCTCTTTTTACCACGCTTTCCTAAATAACTCTTCAGAACTTCATGGACGCGGACGTTAGGGAGGAGAGGGTAGACTCAGAGGCCACAGTGGCTGAAGTCCTGGAGTTCATGGAGGAAAG
>CAYRZA010000074.1:0-4767 GCA_964428675.1 uncultured Desulfurococcales archaeon
CATTGAAGCGTCTTCTTGCATTAACTGCGGTTTATGCATAGATAGTTGCAAAGCCTTTCAAGTCACTGGCAACGTGATATACTCTCCGCCGGGCAAGTTCGGTCGTCTCGTCATAGACCCCAACACACTAGAGGCCTGTTTCGGTTGTGAGCTCGAGGCCTCTAAATGTCCCGTAGGCATTAACATAGGCGAAGTCAACATAGAGTTAATAAACAAAATCAGTAAGAACAAGTTGAATCTAGGCATAGATGTTCCAAGAATACCTCATGATCTTAAGGCACTTGAGGACGAGATAAACAAGAAGTACGCCAACAGGTCTATTTTCCTTCTGTTCGTGGGTTGTGCATATAAGTACGATCCTAAAGGTGTTGATACCGCAATTCGCTTCCTCTATTATAACGGTGATAAAATAAAGGAACCATTTTCGCCCAGGGTTAAAGTAATAGACGGCAAGTGTTGCGGCTTTTCGGACTACGTCAATGGCAATACTGACGCGGCTAAAAAAGCTATAGAGGAAATCGAGAGGGAAAGGGTTCTGTCAAATGCTATAGGTGTCTATTTCTTCTGTCCAGAAGGGCTTTATGTGTATAGAATGCTTGGCGGAAAGAACGGATATCTTTTATACGAGGCAATAAAGGACTTAGTGAACGTTGACAGGGGTAAGCTCACGATCGGCTGTTGGGGGAAGAAGGTCGGGCTGGACGGCGAAATCAAAGAATGTGCTGGCCTCAGCGCTACGAACTACCAGCTCAGCCCCATGATGCCTGAACACAAGGACTACATAACGATCTGTCCGTTTGCCACTTGGAAGTTCGTGACCAATTCCGTTTACTCTATGCTTCCAGTAGCCGAGTCTGGCTTGCCTTCGGCTCCAGTAACCGCACCCGTTGTGCCTAAGACTACCAACGTAGTGAACAAGTTAGTTGAGGAGTTCGTAAAGTCTTATACTGAGTCGATTGTGACGGTGGCCGACATGATTGCGGAAAAGGTCAAAACTATCCCGAGCGGAGGGTATCAGTTCTTCACCCTCGTTATTTCTCCAATATTCTCTAACGTAATAATAAAGTCCATATCGAATAATTTAATTTCAAAGGGCTACAACAGCGACGTTGTGTCTTATGTAAAGTCGATAATTAACGACAGGGAGACGTTACAGGCGATATCGAGCTTAATAGTTTCAGCACTTAATGCTTTAAATTCTAGGGATCTTGCCTTAAAATTACAGAGGGCTGTTCTAATTTCGCCAAGGCTTGACTTCAACTTGAGGTCTTACGTGGAGTCCGACGAAATGGTCAAGGCGCTAGAAACGGCACTCAAGAAGTCGATCGACACGAGGCTAGTGGAACTGGTGCTGAGGGAAATAGCGTTGTCTTAAACGAAAGTGTAGGCCCTTTTCTCCGCGTCGAAATATATTAGGCCCTCCCTCTTTAATAGGTTGAACAACGTAGTATGCGGAACGTCCATATGCTTAACGATTTCCTCTTCCGTTCTATATATCTCAAAAATTAGTTTCATAAAGTTGTACGTGTCTCTGTGAAGCACTAAGTACTTCCCCCCGCTCATTTCTAGGGCGACTAAGTTGGGTCTCGTCTTAGTCACGTTAGACGAGGTAATAATGTAAAGCTTCCCCAGGAGTTCTTCGCACGTCCTGTCGTAGTTATACGACCTCTGATCGGCCCCACTGGCTATCTGCCTGAGTAACCTCTCCATCTCGTCGAGCTTCTTCATTATATCGCTCAGATCCACTCTTTCCTTAGAGGGCTTTGTAACCGCTTCTAATAAGTCGTCAAGAGACATATTTTGAGCGTGCAATAATAAGGGGTGAGGGCGGGTTGAAAGTAAGGGTTAGGTACTTCGCGTTCGTCAAGGACGTCACGGGCAAAGGAGAGGAGGAATTGGAGACGGAGTGTAAGGACGTGGATTGCCTAATTGGTCAGCTCAAGGCCACTTACGGTAAGAAATTCGCAGACTTGCTAGATCAAGGAAAGTCAGGAGTCAAGGTAGTGGTACTCGTAGACGGGGAGTCAAACAGAAGGGAACTACGTGAGGGGTCTGAGGTCGCAATCTTCCCTCCGCCGTCTGGTGGGGACATACTGAGGGGCGAGGTAAATTTGTTGCACGAGATATCTAGGTTCATGGAGAGGAGGAGTGATGAAGTCGGGTCACTCGTCGTTTACGCGGGAATTGTGAAGGGCCTAGTGGAAGGCCATAAAGTCTACGAGCTGAAATACGAGGCTTATGAGGAGTACACTAGGAAGAGGTTTGAGGAGATAAAGAGGTCGCTCAAGGAGAAGTATAAGGATTTAGTGGACATAGAAATCGTGCACGGGATCTCAGACTTCAGACCAGGGCAAATCGTGTTCTTAGTTATGGCTCTCGGTAGGGGAAGGAAGGAAACGATAGACGCGGTGAGGGAGGCCGTAGAGCTAGTCAAGCACACTTCAGGTATATGGAAGCTTGAGGTGAGGGATGACGGGGAATACTGGGTTGTGGCCGGCAACACGAGGGTGAAAAAGGGTTGAAAATGCCCACAGTTTTGGTCGTAGGTGGCCTCGACACAGGCAACGGTGCAGGAGTTGAGAGCGACGTAAAGACTTTGGCGTCAATCGGCGTTCACGGGGTCATAGCCCTTTCCGCAGTGACGATCCAGACCACCAAGGGGATAAGGAAAATAGTGCCTATAGACTTACAGACGTTCAGGGAGAACCTAGAGGCCGTCATTGAAGACTTCGAACCGTCAGTTGTGAAGACCGCCATGCTCTGGGAGGGACAACACCGAGTGCTGAAGGACGTGGTGGAGAAGTACGGCCTAAAGCTAGTTATAGACCCGGTTTTCAGGGCTAAGGACGGCACGGTTCTCATTCCAGACATGGAGGGGCTTAAGGGGCTGATGAGGGTCTCTTTCGCCGTAACCCCCAACGTGCCCGAGGCCGAAATCCTCGCGAGTATTAAGATTAATAGCGTTAAGGATCAAGAGCTCGCGGCTAGGGTAATTAGGGAAGTCTATAACGTTGAGAACGTCATTGTGAAGGGGGGCCACCTTTCTGGCGTCGATGTGGGGATCTTCGGTGAGAGGATAGTAAGGGTTTCGGGCGAGCTTTACGGCCATAAGAACACTCACGGCACGGGCAGCGTTTTCGCCAGCTTCTTCGCGGGCTTAATAGCTAAAGGCCTGAGGCCTGAGGAAGCTTTCGAGACAGCTTCAAGGCTAACGAGGCTTTCGGTGTTCTTCTCCTCAGAGGTCGGAAAGGGAATAGGACCAGTAAACCCCACAGCTCACCTACTATTGAACTCGGAGAAGTACAAGGTAATCCAGGACATGTACTGCCTCGGTCGCGCTATAGAGAGGATCCCAGGATTTGTTAATCTAATCCCAGAAGTCCAGATGAATGTAGCTCATTCGGTCCATCCCGAGCTAGTGACCTCCCTGAACGAGATAGCGACGTTCGAGAACAGGATAGTGAAGAACTGGAAAGGAGAAGTCAGGGTCGGGTTCCCCGTCGTCTTCGGCAAGCCAACCCACACGGCCAGGCTCCTTCTCGCCGCAATAATGAACGGAGCGAATTACACGTTCGCAGTTAACATAAGGTACGATAAGAGGACGGTCGAACTCCTTAGGGACTACTTCTCGCCCGAAGACGTGGTCGAGGTCAATAGAGAGGAGGAACCCGAAAAGGAAGTTGAAGGGAAGTCGATGGAGTGGGTAGTAAAGGTCGCGAAGGTCAAGGCTAAGAGAGTTCCCAGGGTCATCTACGATACGGGAGTCAAGGGAAAGGAAGCGATGATCAGGTTGTTTGCGTATGACCTTCGTGAAATACTGGAGGTTTTCAATTATTTAACCTCAAAGATTTAGCCTACTACTCACAAGGACGTCCATGGACCTGGAGAGAATAGCCTCTCTCAAGAGCTTAGTAAGGACTGGGTGGATGCAGAGAGGAATACCGCCCTCTATCGGGGAGACAGTGGCCGCGCACTCCTTTGAAGCCGCAGTAATAGCCTACTTTCTGGCTAACGAACTGAAAAAGAGGGGGTTTCAGTTAGATCCTTACAAGTCCGCAGTCCTGGCGCTATTTCATGACGTAGGCGAGGCGATATTAGGTGACGTCCCCAAATGGACGTCCGAAAGGCTCGGACTTAAGAAGAGGGAGCTCGAAGAGCAGGCCAATGCCTATTTAGGTACGGGCGATATCTTCAGGGAATATAAGGAGAGCGAATCCATTGAGGCTAAGATAGCTAAGGTAAGTGACAGGCTCTCGACATTGCTTCAGGCTTACAGGTACAGTAGGCTCGGCTACGACGTGAGCGAGATAATAGACAGTTACGAAAGGGAACTGGAGGTCCTGGTGTCCGATATGCCCGAGCTCAAGGAGCTTACAGAAAAGGTGAAAATCAATATAAAGGCCACCCGAAAAGATTAATGACCTTTATGGCCCTAGGCCCTGGAGATAAGGCACCCGATCTGGTTAACGTTGTGATAGAAATACCGATGGGCTCTAACATAAAGTACGAATATGACGAAGAGGACAACGTAATCAAGGTCGATAGAGTGCTCTACACAGCTATGTTCTATCCGTTTAACTACGGCTTCATCCCTGGGACTCTGGAGGAGGACGGCGACCCACTAGACGTCTTAGTAATTAGCGACTATCCGCTCTTTCCAGGTAGCGTTATAGAAGTGAGGCCTATAGGAATAGTCTTCATGAAAGACGAGGAAGGAGAAGACGCGAAAATAATCGCCGTCCCCAAGGAGAAAGTAGATCCCACCTA
>CAYRZA010000075.1:0-1604 GCA_964428675.1 uncultured Desulfurococcales archaeon
GAAGTTATCAGGAAGCTCTTCTCCCCCTTCAGCGAGTACATCACCTTTACTAGCCTAACCGCGTTCCTGGGGTCCAGCGAGGACAGGGGCTCGTCGGCTATAACCAAATTTCCCTCAGCGAGGGCCTTAGCGAAGAGGACGAGCTTCTTCTCGCCAGAGCTCAGGGTACTGAAGTCCCTGTAAAGCAAGTGCTCTATCCCGAGGAGGGTTACGTACTTGTCGTATTCCCCCTTCTTGTTCCCGGAGCGGAGCACCTCGAAAACGGGCATCCTGGCGGGGAAAACCTCGGCCGGGGAATAAGAGAAGTCCTTCAGGCCTTCAACCTTCCCCTTAGAGGGCTTAACGGCCCCTATTATAGTCCTGAGCAACGTGGTCTTCCCGGAGCCGTTGGGGCCTATAATAGCCGTTATCCCCTCTACTATTTTTACTTCGTCCACGCTCAGTATTACCCTTCCGTCGACCTTTACCTCAAGCCCGTATATCAACATCCCTCCTCACCGCGAAGTAGTAAACGAAAACTGGGAAGGCCATCAGCGAGGTGACCGCGGAAAGCGGAAGGAATTGGCCGAAGAAGTTCCTGGATATGTCGTCGCTGATTATCATTATAACTGGGGACAGGAGGAGCGACTGGAGAACTGCGTCCCTCGTGCCCACCGGGGCTATCATCCTTACGAGGTTTGGTACCATCAGGCCCACGAAGCCTATGACCCCGAAGTTCGAAACAACCAGGCTTACTGCTAGGCTTGAAACGAGGAGCAACGAAAGCCTGAACCTATTAGGGTCGACCCCATGGGAGTAAGCCATCTCGTCGTTTACGACCAGGAGGTCTATTAGCCTGGCGTACTTCAGGGCGAAAAGCGTAATTAATACTGCTGCGACCAAAGAGGTCCAGGCCTTTACGTAACCGACCACATAGATCTGGCCGAATAGCCAGTAGTCTATTGGCTGTACGTTGGGCAACACGGTTTGCAAGTACTGAACGACTATTATGATTAGGGCCGAGAAAAGGAACGACATGAGCACCCCAGCTATCAGGACTCCGTAAGGCCCCCTGCTCCTCTTCCCCAAGGCCAAAGTGATTAGGGTGGCGAGTACGGCGAATGCGAAAGCGAGTACCTGCTGGAACAGGAATAAGTTGCCCACCGGGACGAACAGGGCTATGAGGAAGCCGAGAACAGCACCGAAAGCCCCTCCTGAGGCAGTCCCGCTTATGTAGGGGTCGGCGAGGTAGTTCCTGAAGGCCGACTGCATGAGGATCCCGGTTACAGCGAGCACTATCCCAACTGCGGCGCTCGCCAGTATTGTTGGAACCCTAATGTCCTGGACTATGAAAGCGTAAGTACCGCTGCCCAGCTTGTCGAAGGGGATGAGGACTTCTCCGTAGTAAATGCTGAAGGGGACTTCCAGGGCTAGGGCAGTTAACAGGGCCAAGTCCAGGTAAAGGAACCTCTTCCTCATCATTACTGGTTGGATATAATGTCCAACCCTATTTATAAGCTTTCCATTAAAACGTGCGTAACTGATGCCCTCCCGGGAAGAACTCAGTGGCGAGGAGATGTAACAGACGTTAAGAAAGGAGTGCAATAGCCAACTCAGTAACATTA
>CAYRZA010000075.1:1704-4752 GCA_964428675.1 uncultured Desulfurococcales archaeon
AGTTTCAAATATCGCTCCTGGGCCCTATTTCAGGGCGTGAGCAGGGCTAAGGAGTTCCAGGAGATGATGGGCGACTTGAAGGGCCTTAACGAGCGTTTGTCCTCAGACCCGATAGCCTCACACCTCGGCCTTAGAGTAATAGAAATCGAAAGGGGTAGGGTCGTAACCGAGTTCCCGTACAAGAGGGAGCTGACCAGGCCAGGAGGCGTAATAAACGGTGGGATGATATGTACTGCCATAGATTACACGGCGGGGATGGCGGTTCTGACTGTGAACGACAGAGACGACCAGGTGACCGCGGAGCTCAAGGTCAACTTCTTGGAGCCAATGAAGGACGGGCCTTTCAGGGTTGAGGCCAAAGTAATAAGGAAGGGGAGGACTCTTGTCACGGTGGAGGCTAGGGCGTTCGACGCGAACAATAAGCTATGCGCGATAGCTTTAGGAACCTGGTACCTCATCTAGCCTTATGCCAAGGGCAATAGTAATAGGGGCGGGCCACAACGGGCTGATAGCGGCTAGGGAGCTAAAGGAGAGGGGTTTCGAAGTAATTGTGCTCGAGGCCAGGGAGAAAATTGGGGGACTAACGGAGACAAAGGAACTCTGCGGGGCCAAGGTGAGCAGGAACTCCTACGTCTTGGGCCTCATGCCCCTGGAGCTGATAAAGAAGTATAATATCCCTATAATTAGGCTCGACCCGTTTCAGGCGTTTTACGTTGGCGGTAAAGTAATTCCGTTCTTCGTCAGCCCCGAGTACAGGAGGATGAAGCTGAAGGAGTTGGGAATGGAGGAACTGGCGGAGCTCGACAGGAAATTAATGGAAGTTAGGGAAGTGTTTTACTCGAAGTTCCTCTTCGTCGACAGGCCCGTTTCGATTAGGGAGTTCAGGGAGGAACTGGCGAAACGCGGACTTCAGGAGTTCGTCGACCTTACGGCGAGGGACCTACTGAAGAAGTACGTCCCGGAGGAGTACCACGAGTTCTACGTTTACAGGGGAATGGAGAGCTCTCCGGCTTTCATCATAGCCTATTACTACAGCCCGGAGTGGTCCCTGGTTAAGGGAGGGAACGGCACTATAGCTGAAGTCCTCGCCGAAGGCCTAAGGATAGAAACGAAAGCGGAAGTCGTCGAGTTGGTGGAAAAGGGAGGGAGAATAGTTAGGGCATTGACCAGGGACGGGAGGGCCTTCGAGGGCGACCTTTTTATCTTCGCTGGCAGTCCAATAAACTTCTGGAAAATAATTGGTAAGAAAGTGCCAAAGCTGGGGGTACCCCAATGGAGGAAGTACAACGCGGTACTGGAGGAAATGCCAGACTTGGGCCCGCTGAAGCCCTACTCCCACAGTATTTTGGACACGGAGTTCGGGGAAATCGTTTTCCCCAGCGAGGCCGACGACAGCAGGGGAGGGATAACGATGGAAATGATGGGGGACTTCGAGGAGGCCGTCAAGGAGCTGAAGCTGAGGGTTAAATGCTACGAGGAGGTCACAGCTGAAGAGGCCGAAAGGGAGTACTTCCTCCCCTACGGTCAAGTGAACCACCTGCCCATGACGAGGGATTTCGTGTTCGAGAAAAGGCCCGGGTACGAGACGGAGTTCGAGAACCTGTTCCTGGCGAGCGCTGGGACTTACCCAGGGGGACAAATATTGGGAGTCCAAGGGGTGAACGCGGTCAGGGTAGCTGTTAAAAAACTTCACTTCCACACCTGAGCGACTTCCTGGGAGGTCACAACGGGGAAGAACTTGGACATGTTAGCTAACGACCTCTCGTGGGCCTCCCTGTCGGAAGAGGATACTGCGTCCCTGACTATTACGGGCAGGAAACCTAGGGCGAAGGCGTGCCTCGCGGTGGTCTCAACGCCTATGTCTGTGGCTATTCCGGTCAGAACCACGTTGTTTATCCCCCTGTTCCTCAGCAAAAGCTCCACGTTAGTCCCCACGAAGAGGCTCCAGGTGTTTTTGTTTATTACAATGTCGCCCCTCATGGGGTTCACCGCTAACCTCATGTCTGCCCTGTTGAACCTCCAATTCCTGTACACTATTCTCGCGGCGTAGGACTCGAAGCCCTGAGGATAGGGGGTTATCCTCGTGAAGATTATGGGAACCTTGGCCCTCCTGGCGGCAGTAATAACCGTGTTGAGGGCCTTCAGGAACTCCTCCTTGTTGAATATGGAGTTTACTAAGGCGTTATGCACGTCCCAAACTACCAGGACCGAAGTCCGGGGGTTAAGAACCTCGTTCAGGTTAAAACGAGAGCTCATGGGATTTATGACGAGAAGGAAAGTTAAAAAATTGCCTTAAGGAGAGTACTTCTTTGCGGCCTCCACTTCCTCCTTGGGGGCCTCCTTGTAAGTGAACCACCAGGCGAAGCCCTTGTACTGCTGGAGCCTCATCTTGGCGTCCTTAACGTTATGAGGCGGAGGAACTATCAGGTTGTCGCCTATTAGCTCGTTGTTAGGCCAGTTCGCTGGAGCTACAGTTCCGGTCTTGTCTAGGATCTGCAGGGTCTTCACCATTCTCAGGATCTCCTTTATGTTCCTCCCCAACTCCAGCGGGTAGTAGAGGATAGCCCTAATGATGCCCTTGTTATCTACTATGAAGACCGCCCTAACCGTTGAGGTGGAGCTCTGGGCGTGGAGCAGGCCGAGCTTCTTCGACACCTCTCCCATAGGGTCTGCGATTATGGGGAAAGGCACCTCAATCTTTAGGTTCTTCTCTATCCAGTCAACCCACTCTATGTGGCTGATTACGCTGTCTATTGAGAGGCCTATTAACCCAACGTTGAGCTTCTCGAACTCGGGGTAGTACTTGGAGAAGCTGTAGAACTCGGTAGTGCACACCGGAGTGAAGTCGGCCGGGTGGCTGAAGAGGATGAACCACTTGCCCTGACCGGTGAAGTGGTCTGGCAGCTTTATCTTGCCGTGGGTAGTCACTACCTCCATTTCAGGGAACTTCTCTCCGATTAAGGGGATTTGTCCGGGCACTTTTGGTCATAATAATTGTACTAGTTGTCAATTAAAAGTTTTTCCAATGTAGTAACCCTTCTAACAGAG
>CAYRZA010000076.1:0-4701 GCA_964428675.1 uncultured Desulfurococcales archaeon
AACATGAAGGAAGGAAGGGACGTATACTTCGACGAGGTGGGCAAGTACAAGTACGTTGAGCCCGAGCCGGTGGAGGCGACTCACCCTCTGTTCATACTCTACACTTCCGGAACTACCGGTAAGCCGAAGGGGATAGTGCACTCGACTGGAGGATACTTAGTCGGGACGTCATTAATGCTCCTATGGAGCTACGGCCTGAGCCAGGAGAACGACGTGCTGTTCAACACTAGCGACATAGGTTGGATCGTGGGCCACAGCTACATAACTTACGCCCCGCTGACGATGGGCAGGACTGTAGTGATTTACGAGTCGGCCCCAGACTATCCTTATCCCGACAAGTGGGCCGAGCTAATTGAGAGGTACAAAGCCACGACTTTCGGCACTTCAGCTACGTTCCTGAGGTACTTGATGAGGTACGGTGAGGACTACATAAAGAACCACGACTTGTCCTCGCTGAGGGTAATAGTGACCAACGGGGAGCCATTGAACTACGCTCCGTGGAAGTTCGGACTTGAGGCAGTAGGAGGAGGAGCAGTCTTCATGTCCCACCAGTGGTGGCAGACCGAGACAGGAGCGCCGAACATAGGCTACTTGCCAGGACTTATCTACATGCCCATGAAGAGCGGCCCGGCAGTAGGGTTCCCGTTGCCCGGCAACAAGATCGCTGTACTCGACGACAACGGGAACCCGGCTAAGCCCAGGCAAAGGGGCTACTTAGTTATGTACCCGCCCTTCCCGCCGAACATGATGATTGGTATGTGGAACGATTCAGGGAACGAGAGGCTGAAGAAGACCTACTTCAGTAAGTTCGGACCGACAGTCTACTATCCAGGAGACTTCGCAATGATAGACGAGGAGGGCTACATATGGGTTACCGGGAGGGCTGATGAGACCATAAAGGTCGCAGCCCACAGGATAGGTGCTGGAGAGGTGGAGTCGATAGTAACGGCCCACCCGGCCGTGAGCGAGGCCGCAGCGATTGGCTTGCCTGACCCGGTGAAGGGAGAGCAGGTGCACCTCTTCGTAGTCCTGAAGGAGGGCTATCAACCTTCCCCCGAGCTTGCGAAGTCAATACAGGAGCACGTCAGGAAGTTCATGGGTGCCATCGTAACGCCAGATGTGCACTTCGTGAACAAGCTGCCCAAGACCAGGAGCGGGAAGGTGATGAGGAGGGTAATAAAGGCCGTGATGCTCGGCCAAGCAGTAGGGGACCTCACAGCTCTAGAGGACGAGGCTTCAATGGAGGAGATAAAGAAGGCGGTAGAGGAGTTCAAGAAGGAAGTAGGAAAGCAGTGATTTTTCTTCTTAACCTTTTCACTTCTTTTAGATTTCTGTTATCATTCTGTCCAAGGCCCTTAACACTTCCGCGACGCTCCAGGCCTGAGCGAACGCCCCGGCGGGCTTATACGGCGGGACGTCCTCGAAGAGCTCCGGCAAGAAGCCGTTCCTCTCCCTTATCTGGTCTAGGAGCGGGGAGAAGAGCTGTAAAAGCCTCGGCAACTCGGCCGGGAAGTACCTCGCGATGAAGTCTGTATAGGCCCCTATTAGCCATGGCCAGATGAGCCCGTTGTGATAGGCCAAGTCCCTCTCTTGCCTGGAACCCCTCCAGACAGGCCTGTACTTGGGGTCGTGCCTGCTGAGCGTGGAGAGCCCGTAAGGCCTGAGGAGCTCGTTCTGAACAGTTACCTTAACTATGTCGACTATTTCCTCCGGGCCTATGGGAAACGGCAGGGAGTACGCGAAGACCATGTTCGGCCTTATGCTTAGGTCTGGGATCATGTCTTCGTCCAAATAATCGTAAAGCCCCCAGGAGGTCACGAAGTTTTCCTTGAAGGAACCCCTGAGCCTCTCGGCCACCTCCTCGAACTCCTTCTCCTTTTCCAGGCCCAAGACCTCCCTCAGGGCGTTTATTACCTTAAGCGCGTTGTACATGAGGGCGTTAATCTCCACTGCGCTCCCCTCCCTCGGGGTGACCACGTGGCTGTCGAAGCTGGCGTCCATCCAAGTCCTCGGCGCACCGTAGTGGAAGATCAGCCCTGACTTCCAGTAGACTATCCCATTCCCCTTGACGTAATTCCACAGGGCCTCTTCTGCCTTTGGCAGGATCTCCTTAAGGAACTCCTTATCGTTGGAGTACAGGAAGTACTTGTAAAGGGCGTTTATGGCCCAGAGCGTGACGTCGACGCCCAAGTAGTGTGGGTCGCCGTTAGGGCCTATGTGGTTGGGCAAGAGCCCCCTGTTGGCGTAGTTGAAGTACCTCCTGAAGATGTCCTGCGCCTGCTTGAACCAGCCGTTCATTAACAGTAAGCCCTCCATGGAAATGAAACTGTCCCTCCCCCACTCGTCGAACCAGTGGTAACCAGCTATTATTGCGTACCCCTCCCTTCCCTTGACCACGAACTTCTTCCCCGCCTCCTTTAATATGTTGACCTCACCGACTGGGGGTTTCCTCTCCTCAGGGTAAGAGGCCTTGTCGACCAAAGCCAAGAGCTCGAGCTCCTTCTCCGCCTCGACGCAGAACGGGTTGTAGAGGTCTTCCACGTAATGGTTACCCATCTCCCTGTCGAAGTCGTACTGGAAGTTGTAGTACCAGTAGCCGGTCAGGGAGGGCCTGAAAGGGGTCAAGAAGTAGAACCTCAGGAAAGGCCTCCCATCGACGTGGACTATAACGTTCCTCGAGTCCACCGAATAAGTAAAGTAGTGCTCGCCCACCTTCATCACGTCGTGATGGCTCCTGTAAGCGACGAGAGGGCAGACCCTTAACTTCCCCTCGTCAGCCTTGTACTTCACTGATATGCAGTCTATCCCATCGCAGGCCACCAGCTCCTTAATTACCTTAATTCCCTCCACGTCGTACTCCCACTTTACGTAGTTCAACCCCCACTCGTAGGAGAGCAAGTACTGATGGCCCTTCGGGTGGACAACGTTAGGTACGTAAATGTTAGACGAAAACGGAATCTCCCTAGAGTCAACTATTAATGACTCCTCGAACTTCGAGAGGAGGACGAACCTCTTGTGAGGAGGGTTAAGGGGGGCAACTAGTAAGCCGTGATAAGTCCTAGCGTTAATTCCGCAAAAGGTGGAGGAAGCGTAACCGCCGGTGCCGAAAGGGAGTAACCACTCCTTAAGGCAAGCGTTAAGGAGCACAACACTCAGACTAACCTAAGCTTTTTTAGAGTTATTATAAATTCCGCATGAGACCAAACTAAAGGTATTACGTTCGTCGATTGTAGAGTTTCGGGGTCTACTTGTTCTGGCAAAAGCCCGGTTTTAGTCGCTCTGCTCATTACCCAATCTAAATGCTTCAGGGCTTCTTGTTTACTCCCCATCATTACCTTGTACTGTGCCAGCCACAGGGTGGTTATTATCCAGGGGTTAGGCAGCGCCTTCTCCCTCCTGTACATGTCGTTCTCGTACCTCACTAACCCGCCGTTCACGGTCAAGGTCTTCTCCACTGCTTCAGCCGTCTTTACCATTACTGGGTCGGCGGGGCTCACCAGGCCGAAGAGGGCTGGGGCCAACATGCTCGAGTCAACCACGCCGTCCGGTTCGTAGTCCTTGTTGAGCATCCTCACGAACCTCCCGTCCTTGACCAGCCTCGATAGAGCTGCGCTCTTCAGGACTGGCAGGAACAGGTCTATGTCGTTAGCCAGCGACGAGTCCCCCATGTCGTAGACTAGTTGCCTAATGGAGCTCAGCCCGGCGAAGACGGTCGAAACTGTCCATATGTGCACGCCGTACCTTTCCTCCCATAAATCCCAGCTGGGCTTGGGCAGACCGTCCTCAACGTAGTTCATTAGGAACTTAACAGCCCTGTACACGAAGCCCCTATAAACGTCAGTCAGCTCGTCCAGGTCGTTATAAAGCCTGTAGTGCTCGCCGATTGCCCAGAGCTCCAGGGCAGTCTCGTCCTCCTGAATGGGCAGTGAAGGCTTGCCGTCCATGTACCTGGGGTGCCACGAGGAGGCTAAGGTCAGGTCTGGATTGTACTTCTGGTAAAGGAACCCCTGTTCCGACACCAGGTTCGGCAGGATCTTATAATGCTTGAGCGCGAGGTTGCCGTAACCGACTAGGTCGAGGGCGTGCGCAGCGATCGCCGAGTCCCTGGGCCAGCAGTAGTTATAGTAGTCCCCCCAGAGGCTGGTGTAGCTGTAGTCGGATGACGCTATTATGGCCCCCCTGTCGTCCAAGTGAGACCTTATGACGAGGAGGCTCGCCTTGTAGAGGAAATCGTACTTGTTGTCCTTTACCCTGGTCCTGGTAGTCCAGGCCCTCCAGAAGTTGGCTGAGGTCGAAGAGGACAGCTCAATCCTCGTAGGGCTCACGTTGTTCAGGGCGTTGGCGACTTCCCTATAGTCCTTGCCGAAGACGTAGCTCACGTAGACTTTTACAGCCGAGTTCGGCCTCACCCTTACGCTTGCTGAGAAGGCGACGTAAATGTCGCCGTTGTCGACCGGCTTAAAGTTCACCCTTCCGTCCTTCGCGTCTTCGCTTACCTCGCCCTTGCCAACGGCGTAGTTCACCTCGCATTCTGTAGGGCAAGAGACCTTAACTGCCATATACCTCCTGGACTTGTAACCCACTAGAGCCCTCAACTCCGGGTCGTAGAAGGCGGAGTCGCCAACCCTGTTGGAGTAGAAGTTCACGTCCATGAGGTGGGAGAAGCTCAAGGAGACTTCCGACTTAGACCTGTTAACGATT
>CAYRZA010000077.1:0-2821 GCA_964428675.1 uncultured Desulfurococcales archaeon
AGGGGTAAATAACTCCCCGGTTAAGCGATCTCTTATAAGTGGTCCCGACCTAATCGATATCTTAGCCTTGAGTGAGATAATTGATGAAGTTCTATCGCTGGTAAAGAAGTCCAAGATCTTCAGAGACCGTAAAATTCTACTACCAGATTACGTTCCCGACGAACTGCCTCATAGGGAGGAACAAATAAGGAAGCTAGCCAGCGTTTTAGTTCAAGTTTACAGGGGCGAAAAGCCAAGTAACGTTTTCATTTACGGCCTTACCGGAACTGGGAAGACCGCGGTAACCAAGTTCGTGTTAGGTAATCTAAAGAAGAGATTTCCAGACAAGTTCAACTATGTTTATGTAAATACTAGGAACAGCGACACCCCTTACAGGGTGTTGGCCGACATATTAGAAAGCCAAGGGATAAGGGTTCCGTTTACAGGGCTGTCGACTGCAGAGCTCTACAGAAGGTTCATAAAATATATTAATGGTTTAAGACAGATTTTGATAATTGTCCTTGATGAGATAGATGCAATTGTAAAGAAAAACGGTGACGATCTGCTTTACAGGCTTACTAGGGTCAATTCGGAGATAGGATCTCCCAAGATCTCCTTGGTAGGAATCACCAACGACATTAAGTTCGTGGATTCCCTTGATCCTAGGGTCAAGAGCAGCTTAGGCGAAGAGGAGTTGGTATTCCCGCCATATAACGCTGAGGAGTTAAAGGATATCCTATGGAAAAGAGCGAAAATGGCGTTCGAGGACGGTGCAGTTGGGGACGATGTAATATCGTTATGCGCTGCGTTAGCTGCGAGAGACCACGGGGATGCCAGGAGGGCCTTAGATCTGCTCAGAGTGGCCGGTGAGATCGCGGAGAGGGAAGGAAGGGAAAGAGTTACTTCGGAAGACGTAGAAGAGGCCAGAGTGGAAATCGAGAGGGACAGGGTTCAGGAAATAATAAAGACTTTACCGTTACATTCGAAGATCGTTCTAGTCGCAGTACTAAAGGGATTGAAGGCAAATAAAATATTAACTACTGGCGAAGTGTACGAGATTTATACGCAAATAGCGAAGTCCTTGGGGCTAGAAGTAATAACGCAGAGGAGGGTAAGCGACATTATCAATGAGCTGGACATGGTGGGCATACTGTCCGCTAAAGTTGTGAATAGAGGAAGGTACGGCAAGACTAAAGAGATCAACCTAGCGGTGTCAAAAGACGTGCTAATAAACGCCTTAAAGGATCACGACAAAGATTTGTTAGCTGTGCTTTGAGGGTCGCTGGCATTGACGACGGCTATTTTCCTTTAAGTTATAAGGGTAGAAGGGGAAAGACGATCTTAGTTAGCGTTGTTTTGGACGGGTTTAGAATAACTAACGTGGACTTTCGTTATGTTGAAGTCGACGGGATTGATGGGCAAGCGGCTTATGAAGAGCTATCTAAGGGTGAAATAAACATAATTGATGGAGTTACAGTAGCGGGATTCAACTACGTCAGGCCTGGACCCAACGATATAATTTTCTATGCTTATAGGCCCGACGTAAAGAGAATTAATAATGCCTTGGAGAAGCATTTCGCTGACGGTAGAGAGAGACATATCCTTGAAACTTTGAATAATTTAAGGGAAATTCCGACGAAGAGAGGCACAGTTTACGTCTTCTCTTACTTACCGGAAAAACTTGTCAGAGAAATAATAGAAAAATACCAAGTATATTCTAAGGTACCGTACCCACTTTATATAGCGTCTGAGATCGCTAAGAAGCTTTCAAGATTTTTAATCACACGTCTCAACTTTCTGTAGTTCCTTAGAGAGGTTTATTCTTATTTTTCTCTCTTCTTCCCTTTCCGCGAACAGTCTCTTTTCCTTTTCAGTCGCTGGAACTAACTTAGGTATCTGCCTCGGGTTGCCCTTGTCGTCTATTGCTACAAACGAGAACACAGTTCTCGAGACGAGCCTCTTCTCACCTGTGTAATGATTTATAGCGAATATTTTTGCGCCAACATCAAGGGAAGTCGTCCCTGTATACTCTATCGCGCCCTGAATCTCTAAAATGTCGCCAATCCTCACAGGACTTATAAAGTCGGCATATCCTGCACTCGCGGTGAACACGTTGCCCTTAGTATAAAGCTTAGCAACAATTGCTAACGCTTCATCTAGCATTTGATACATTTTCCCCGCGTAAAGGATTCCGTTAGTGAAACCATGTTCAGGATATATCGTTCTTATGTAGTACCTACCGAAGCTCATTCCCTCCAATAAATCGCTGGTATCCATTTGATCCTTTTTCTTCCGCTCAAGCCTTAGCTGTTTTCGCTTATCCGCGTTCTCGTCATGACCTATATCTACTTGTAGCCTCCTAGGCATGTTGTGCTCGTCGACCGCAACGTACGTCATCATGCTCAGCGCGCCCAGTTCCTCCTTATCACCCCGCTTAATACATGCCTTGACTTTCATTTCGACAGAAGACGTCCAGGAGGCCGTCGCCGTGGCCTTAATCCTAACTAGGTCACCTATCCTGGCCGGCTTGAAGAGGTAAACGTAATCCACAGATGCTAGCAAGTAGTTCCCCTTACTGAGGGCAGACATCAGGAGCCCTCCAGTATCGATTAACCAACTCATGTAAATGCCGCCGTGAAGGCTTCCGAAGTGGTTAACGTGCCACGGGAATACGTTGTAATACGTCTCTAGTTCCTTCATCAGAGAATCTTAAGCATAGTTTAATTATAAGCTATTTGTCCAACCCTGCTATAGCTCTAAGCCTCTGATCGCCGCCTATCGTCTTAATGAATTCGTAAACGCTCTTGGGCACTCTTTCTCTCCAACTCTCGTCGCCCGATAT
>CAYRZA010000077.1:2921-4699 GCA_964428675.1 uncultured Desulfurococcales archaeon
TGGAACGGTTGGAATCTACCAGGGAACAGAGCCCTTCTAGGCAAACCTCGTCACCTACCTTAACTCCTGCCACACCACTGAAGTCTCCTTGATTTACAGCGAGTTCAATGAAGCCGAAGCTATTAATATAAATTAGCTTTTCACCTTTTTCGACGTCACCGAACGTCCTTGCGACCTTGAGGTCGATTCGTTTGTTTCCTATTATAGCAGCGACTTTTGATCCGACTGGAAGCTGCTCTTTTGGCCTAAGGGAGAGCGCGACGTTACCGAACTTGTCCACGTGCACTACCTTCAGGCATAAGAGTTCGCCTCTCTTTTCATAGTACTCTAGGTTTAACTTCTTTATATCAAAAATTTTATTGCCAATGACTTCTGGTCTAACTCTACACGCGAGAAGCGCGGCCACGGGAGAGAATATGTCCCTTCCGTGAAACGTATTTGAAGGCTTTTTTGTTAAGAAAACTCTTGGATTACTTATTTCATAGATCTCCTCGATGCCGTCTTCGCTCGCCGCTGGATAGAGTACACCGTTATCAGGACCAACGAAATAGTAATTCCTCGACTTAATAACGATAGCCTTCCTTTCCGTTCCAACTCCGGGATCCACTATGGCTAAGAAAACGGTTCCTTTAGTGAAATGCCTATATGCACTATATAGTAAATATGCACCAGAATAAACTGACCACGACTTAACATCTGGCGCTAAGTAACTGATCTGCGCGTCTGGACATATGCTCTTTATTACGCCTTCCATTATCCCGTTATAAGAATCGTTAATGCCGAAGTCTGTTATCATTACTACTTGCCTCATTTCGCTCGCCTCTCTAAATAGAGCTCTAAATAGGACTTCGTAATTCCCTCTCCTAGGAAGTCATATTTACTTCTGAGGTCACTGACGTATCTAAGGAGCTCACTCTCCGTAACGCCCACTCCTTCAACTTCAACGAAGTCACCAACGTTTTTGACCGAGTCTACAGATATTATAAAATTATTATATCGAAAATTATACCTAATTTTTTCTATCCTGGCCACTTCAACAAAGCCTAGTCTTTTTAAGATAAGGTCAGCAACGGATAAATTGTCCACTCTTATTGTGAGTTCTTCTCTCGACTTACTTTGCTTAGAAATCTTTGGGCCCTTATACGTAAGTTCGGTTACACCATTAACGCTCCTGAGCCTAAGCGCCTCATCAGTCTTTGCGAAATCCCTTGAAGGGTGTTGATAATATATGTCGACCTGGTGTTCGATTTGGGGATCGCCGAAATCTCGTGCAAACGCCTCAACGGCCTCCTTATAATCTTTTAAAAGCCTGAACTTGTATTCCCATTCGATCACGTGACTGACAGGATTAACAGATATATTAAAACGCTAGAGGCGTTGTTTTCGATTTCACCATCGCTAAAAGCCAAGGAGCTCGCTGGAAAGTACGGATTTTTGGATTACATGGTAGAAAGATACTTGGATTTTCTTGGGGAAAACACAGAAGAGTATCTTCGGTCTTGCTCTTTCCCTCTGAAGAAGGCTATTAGATGTAATACGATTAAAGTTGAAAATTGCGACTATTTGATTAGATCTCTCTCTGATAAAGGGTTTAGGCTAAAACAAGTTGAATGGATTCCGTATTTTTTCTGGGTAGAAAGCGCTCCGAAGATACCTACTTTAGGATCAACAATAGAATATCTTAGTGGCTTTTACTATATTCAATCGCCAGTTTCTGGCGTTCCCGTGATCGAGCTCGCGCCGGAGAGCAGCGATAAAGTCCTCGATATGGCTGCCGC
>CAYRZA010000078.1:0-2446 GCA_964428675.1 uncultured Desulfurococcales archaeon
AGAGCGAGGGCTGGCGGTAGGAACACGACGAAAGTCCACGACCACGGCCTTCACACGGAGATAGGGTTCTCGAGAACAAAGAGATTGCTTTCGATTAAATTACAAAAATTAAATAGAAAAACGAGGGTTTCTCCCTCAGAGAGGAAATTGGTGACCTTCCTCTCGAGAATGAACGAGGAGGCCTCTAAGCTTGGATTACCTGAGAGCGTCAAGGAGACCGCAGCTCAAATGATGAGGGTTCTCGTGAGCAAGAAGCTCGTCAACAGGATAAAGCCTGACTACATAGTCCTAGCAACGCTTTATTATGCGGCTCAAATACAGAAAATAACGCTTACATTAAATGAACTAATTAAGAGATATAATCTAGATAAAACTGAGTTTTGGGAGGCCTTATCAAGGGCTCAGAGAGCTCTAAAGGAGCTGGGGCTAAGGCCCAACGTTAGGCCCAGCATGTACGTACCCCAAATAGTGCGTAAGCTCAGTCTCTCTAATAAGGTCCTCACGAAGGCCGCAGAGCTAGTGAAATTACTAGAGGAGAGCGGCATGATGAGCGGAAAGAGTTACGTTAGTCTAAGTGCGGCCAGCGTTTACCTCATGGCGACATTGTTCGACGAAAAGAGGACCCAAAAGGACGTGGCGTCCTCAATAAACTTAACGGAAGTGTCTATCAGGAACAGATACAAAGAAATCATCGAAAATTTTGACATCATAGTTAAACTATAAGTATCTTTTTAAAAATTGTTTCAAAGTTAAAATGAGTATGTGTTTAAAAAGCTTATAAGTAGCGTCAGCAATATAATATTTTCGGCAAAGGGTGGGTGTCGGCTTTGGAGTCAGAAACGGTGTCATATGAAGAACTCATACTAAAAAAGATTGAAGAGGCTGGCGTTGAAGGAGTGACACAGGCTGACTTAATAAGAGAGTTAAAGATACCTGCCGAAGAGGTCAGCAAGATCTTAAGCAAGTTAGTGAGAAAGAAGAAGGTAATAAAGAAATCAGTTCGTGATGATAACAAGAATGTCATAAAGTACTTTATTGTAAAGTCAAATGGGCTATCACTCCTAGTAGATCTAGATTTAGTTCACAACATTCCATGTTTTACGTGTAAGAACTTGAGTAAGTGCGGGGACGGTCTTGTAATTTCGCCCTCAACGTGTCAGATTTTGACGAACTTCGTCCTCAACGTTGATTTAAACAGTTTATTACATCGTCATAATCACGACTAGTTTTAAACCCCTTTTTATCGAAGTGCGTCCTCACAGCTTCGTTTAGGCAACCCAGCATGTGGCTTAGTTTTGGCGGGTTCTTTTTCGTTACGGATGCGAGGAAATCGGTGTTATAATATGGCTCTTTGTACGGAAGCTCTTTAAGGATTGTATCGAGCAATTCCTTCTCTTCCTTAGAGTAGACCTGACTGATGACCTTGCTGACGACTTCCTCCTCGCCGAGTTTGCCTATCCAGAGCGGTCCTACACCCCTCATCTTGAAGCCGCATTTGGGACACGTTAACTCACCCATACATTCCCGCGTTGAAAGCCTGAAGCCACATTTGGGACATTCATAATAGTAGCCCAGTTCTGACAAGGACTTCTTAGCCTTCCCAGAGCCCCGTTCTACCCTTAAGAACACTCGATAGTAATAGTCGTAGTAAAAGGAGAACAATGGCGTCACTCCTTTTTCGAGCGCTGAGGCGTCCCTCACGATTCTGCCAATTAGAACCCTAAGCCCCACTTCCTTCGAGAAGCTGAGCTTATCGCAGATTACATCGTACTTCCTCCTAGCGGAGGATTTAGAGGCACACTCAAGCGCAGTTAGGTCAGTAGCGGTGACGCCTAAGTACCTGGTAGAGGCCCAAATAGCAGCCCGCAGAAAGGGTGCAGGGGTGCCGAACGGGTCTATGTCCACGTACTCCGCCTTCACCTCATAAAGTAGCGAGTTCACATCCCTGTTATATATTACAAGATCAACGCCGTTTATCTGGGAGTTCTTCTTTATCAAGTCTACCGCTAATGGGTTCTTGTCGTTGGCTATTACAGTCTCTACATTTCCCTCTACTTTATATCTTAATGCCCTCACTCCCGTAGCCGACATGCCGTCTATTGCGCTCTTTACGCCCATAGCCCTTACAAAGGCCACGCTCAAGTCCCTATTCAAGGTCATCTTAGGATTGTAGAAGACTGGCGTCCACGACGGGTCGAACTTCCCCTCCTTTTTGTACTCTTCAGGGTCTGGAACGAGGAGCTTAACTTGACCCTCCTTTAATTCCTTTAGCTTCACTCCTTAACGCTATTCTTCTTATGCGAAATTAAAATCCTTCCACCCACAAGCCTTTCTACCTTCTTAGTCTCGCTTAGCTTAAACTCATCACATGTAACCAGGCCTAGGATCTTTTCGCCCCCTTTAACCGCCACGAAGTCCATCACTGTGAAGGAGAGCTCGAACACTA
>CAYRZA010000078.1:2546-4667 GCA_964428675.1 uncultured Desulfurococcales archaeon
TCGCCCCCTTTAACCGCCACGAAGTCCATCACTGTGAAGGAGAGCTCGAACACTAGGTAACCTGAATTCTTAAACAGAATAGAGTCGCTGTACATGAGGCTTTCCTGTGTTACGTCGTTTAAGTTCACGTCTAACACGTCACCTAGCACGTCGTCGCCGAAGAGGTCGATCAGCTTCTCGGCGACTGGCAGAGTCACCCTGTCGACTATTCCCTTCTCATATTCGTAAATCGAAATCCTGGATATCCCTATCTTGTTCGCGACCTCACCGAGGCTCATACCACTTTCCTCTCTCCTCCTCTTGAGAGCTTCTGGGTCTATCTTGATGAAGATCTCGCCCTTGCTTAAGACCGCGAATAACTTCTCACCAGATAATGCCTTGCTGAGAGCCGACGGGTGGAGGACGGGGACTCCTCTGTCCAACGGCACCTCTGGATCCTCCCACGACCCACTGACTACTGCCGGCTTACCCCTTAACGAAGCGGCGACTTTCTTTAGCTCCTCCACCTCGACCCTACTGGCCTTCGCGTGGTCTTCGACCACCTTTAGTAAGTAAGTTTGCTTCTCGTTGACCACCAGTAAGTCGACTGACTTCTTGCCCTTTTTGGGGTAATTTAGCTCCTCGTACTTAGCACCATACTCCTCGATTATGTTCTTCACAGTCGCCAACAGATTGGGCACGCTTCACACCTCTTCCGACGCGCTCTCTTCGTCGGACAGGGAGACCGATAACGATATAAAGAATAGCGACTTAAACTCCCTAATTAATATTTCTACTTCTCTAAGCGATATGTAACCGATGTCTTGCTTGTTCAGTATATACTTAACGGCTTCCCTGCTCCATTTATCATCTTCAATTACGTACGCGCCGGGGCTGGGAAGTTTCAGTATAACGATGGGGAACCTGACGAGTCCCCAAAGGTATGTCGGAATTCTCCTGGCAGCCTCTTCCGCATCCTTTACCGAGATCTCGAACTCAGAGCCGTCAGACAGCTTTATCCTGTTCTTCCCCCTGAGTATTTCCTCTAAGGTAAGCCTCTCAGAAGGGTAATAATTGAGGAGTCCGCCTAACCCTAACTTAAAAACCTTGTCTATCATTATCCGAGTCTCGCGAGGACCATGGCGTGATCCTTATCGTATGGGTCCAGTTGTACTATCTCCTTTACCTCGAAGCCGTTATCCTTAAGCTTCTCCACTTCGGCCTTGTAAATCTCCTTAGGGTCCTTAGTTACGTCTATTGACCTAGCCTTTATAGCGAGCAGCATATGACCCTTATCCTTCAAGAACTGAAGGGCATTACGTACCGCTATGTCGGTCTGGTCAGGCTGGGCTATGTCTACGTAAAGCACGTCAACGTCCTCAATTAGCGGTGCGTAAGTATTGGGAAACCTAGCGTCAGCTAGTATAGGGAACAGGTTGCTCCTGCTCTGGGCCACTAGTAATAGTTCCCTTATTATCCTTGCCGAGAACTCGACAGCGTAAACCTTGCCCTCCCCTTCTACTATGTCGGAGACATGGCTCGGTGTGGTGCCAGACGCTGCCCCCAAGTAAAGAACCTTAGAGCCCTTCTTTATAGGAACCTCCTTGAGGCCCTTGAGTATAGCTCCTGCTAGCTTAGACCTAAACGCGTTCCACTCCCTGTACTCTACCCCGTTTATCTTCAAAAGCCTCTCTCCGTAGACGCTGTGGCCAGGAGCGAAGTTCTTAGTACAGAGCCTCGAAGTGCCGTCGCTGAACTCACACATGTATATGTTCTCAAAGCCTGCCTCCTTAAGAGTGACCTCTGGCATTACTTACCCCCCTTACCTTTTCCCTTACCCTTTTTAGCTTTCTCCTCTTTCTTTTGAGGCTTCTGCTCCTGCTTTCTAGGCGGCGGGTTGGGATACTTCTCCTTGATCTCCTGGATCCTCTTCTTTAGCTCCTCGTTCAGCTGATCCCCTATGTACCTACCGCTGAACGCGTCTATCCTCGCGGCTATAGCTAGCTTGGCAGCTAAGGCTCTCGCTATCTTACCCCTCTGCCACCTAGGAGAGCCATGAATCGCGGGGTACTGGAAGATAACGCCGTGCTTCGGCGGCTTTCCTCCTTTCCTCAAGGCCCTGAAGAGTGCCTTCTCGGCTCC
>CAYRZA010000079.1:0-4626 GCA_964428675.1 uncultured Desulfurococcales archaeon
GTCTCGTCGGTCTTGTGTAACACCCTCCTCCTCGTGTGACCCCCTTCGAGCCAGAGCTCCATGTCGAACCTGAAGCCCATGTCCATCAGGGTCTGGACGGCTTTGACGCCCTGGTGGGTGAAGTACTTAACCGAGACCTCGTCGCATAGCCCCTTCCCAGTCCTCACGGTGTCCTGGAAGTGTATTTCTGGACTGTCGTCCCTCCCTATCGCTGCGGCAATGCCTCCCTTAGCTATTGGGGTCGAGCCGCCACTCACGCTCTTTGTTACTATCATTACGTCGTACTTGGACATGGCCAACGAGAGGGCCGCCGAGAGCCCCGCTATTCCTGAGCCGACTATTACTATCAAAAGGCTTCACCTATCGGAAAAAGTGGGCTTGACGTTAAGCTTCTCTAATAACTTGACCGTGTTCTCGAAGGCCTGCCTCGCCCTCTCGGCGACCTTTGGATCGACTTTAACCTCGTAAACGTTTTCCTTTAAAGATCTATAAATCTTCTCCAATGTTATCATAGCCATATAGGGGCACCTGGCGCAGGCGCAAGTGCTAGTGTCTACCAGCGGGTAGAACTTCTTGTTAGGTACCTTCAGCTGTAAAGCGTTTATCATTCCCAGCTCAGTACCCACTATGAACTCCTGAGCTGGACTGTTCTTAGCGAACTCTATCATTTGGTTCGTGGAGCCCACGAAGTCAGCCTCCTCGAGTATTTCCAATGGTGCCTCGGGGTGGGCCATTAGTATTGCGTTCGGGTGTTGTTTCCTAGCCAAAGCTACCATCTGCTTCGTGTAATTAGCATGGACTATGCACCTACCGTTTTCTGGAACTTTAATCAGCTTCTTCCCCGTCTTATGCTCGACGTACCTGGCCAAGTTAACGTCGGGGCCGAAAATGATCTCCTTCGCGTCTAAGGCAGAAACCACCTTCACTGCGGTGGAGGAAGTGACTATGTAGTCCGCTAAGGCCTTCGCCTCTATGCTCGTGTTAACGTAGAGCACAACCGGGGCGTCTGGGTGCTCCTCCTTCACCTTCCTTAGCAAATCCGCAGGCAAAGCGTCAGATAAGGAGCAGCCAGCGTTAGGGTCAGGACTTAGGACTACCTTGTCCATGTTCAACGCCTTTGCCTGCTCGGCCATGAAGTAGACTCCCGCGAAAACGATCACGTCAGCGTCGGTCTTCTGAGCTTTAAGGCTCAAGTCGTAGCTGTCCCCGGTGAAGTCGGAAACCAACTGAACCGCGTAGTCCATGTAGTTGTGGCCCAGGATTATGGCGTTCCTCTCCCTCTTCAGCCTCTTTATCTCTTCGAAGAGGTTCATCTACCTTCATAACCCCCAATCTCTTTTAAATGTTTCGTAAAATATTTTTAAATTAGATTAAAGAAAATTTTACTATAACTGAGTAAAAAACAGTTGTGATAAAACTTTACGCTGTATTTGACGTAAGCTCAAGGGCTTGTAAATAGTCTTCAGAACTGATGAAAATTCAAGACGGCGTTTACCTTCCCTCTCTTGAGGAGGGCCGAGTAGGGGTTATAGGAGTCCAGAATCCCGTTACCTTCGATTAGAACTAAGTTGGCGGGGTTCCCCTCGCTTATCGGCTTGTGTCCTGTGAGCCAGTAGGCGTTGACTGTTACAGCCTTAAGTAGCTCCTTGGAGAAGTCCGACTGGGGCTTCTGCAACCTCGTAATATAGTACGCGAACTTGGCCTCTTCGAGCAGGTCAGGCTCGTTCCAAGCCCCGTTATCGGTACCCAGCATTACTTTAACCCCGGCCTCTAAGGCTTCAGCTATTCTCGGCACGCCGACTCCGTGCCAAAGGTTGCTCCTGGGGCAGAAGGCCACGGGGACTTGTAGCCTCTCGAAGTCGTCCCTCCTCAAGTGAGTCGCGTGCACTACGAAGTGCGGTTTCAGCAGTTCCACCGCCCGCTCGAAGTCCTTCCTTAAGTAATGCTTAAGGGTCTCGCTGACGTGGATCGCCCTGATTTTGTCCCTGAAGAGCTCGTAGTGCCAGCCCCTCAGCGAGCTCATTGACGGAACCCCGACTCCGTCGACCAGTTCCCTCCCTATTTTGGCCTCGTCCTCGTCGTAAAAGGCAGATAGCACTACGTGCTTGACTCCCCTGACTTCGGCCTTCCTCGCCTGTAATGCCCCTGGGATCCCGCCCTCCCTAAAGTCGACTATTGCGAGAACTCCATAACCGTAAGCCCTAAGCTTGAACTCCTTAATCGCCTTAATTAGCTCCTCTTCATCGGCTCTGAGAAAGTTCACGAACTTCAAGCTGTTAGGGTCGCCGACTAGCCTGGCCAAGGTCTCGGTCGTGCCGAACTCCTTAAACGAGTAGTCCGCGGAGTGCACGTGGGAGTTGACTAAAGGAGGTAGGGCTATGAAGTTCCTTAGGTCTATCCCTTGAGACCAGCCCTTGCCTATGTGCGTTATTCTTCCGTCCTCTACAGTCAGGTTCACTCCCTTGACTAGCTCTAACTCCTCCCCTACCAGTACGCCCCCTAAGTTAAGCGTGAACGACCTCAACCCTCTTGTCCCTTCTAGCCCTCAACTCCTTCAGGGCCTCAGCAGAGCCCTTCAATGCCTCCCTAGCGGTCTTCCCTATCCCAATCCCCGCCTTTATTACGTCTAGCCCCCTGAGCTCCCCCTGGGCCCTCGCTAGTCCCTTGAGGTTCGTGAAGACAACGAAGTTGTCTCCCCCCAAGTAGTACCAAACGCCCATGGAAGCCCTCGCTATCCTCTCGGCGACCGCCTTGACTCTGCTTATGCTCCTCCACCACATCCTCTCCTTCGTCGAGTAATCGTAATCTAAGTGAATTGTGACCACCTCCTCGTCTTCTCCCTCCTCCTTCCTGCAGAGGGTCGAGTTCCTTATCGCTTCCTTGACGGAATCGCCGTAGGACTCGCATAGGTTGACTTCTACAGGCGATTCGATGGAGTAGAGGCTCCCTTTAAGCCCTTTCACGTCAACGTTGTCCACGAAGAAGAAGTACCTGTTGAAGTCCTTAGTGATGACGAAGGAGTTGAAACTTGCCGAGACCTCGTGGAGCTTGGCCAAAAAGCCGTTTTGAAACGTTTGAATTTTCCACTCCCTGTCCTCGCCTAAAGTCTCAGTCCACTCCCTATATCTCACCAGCTCAAGCATTAGTACCCTCAATTTCCCTCAACCTCTCCACTAACTTCACAGCGGCCTCGACAGCTCTAGTAGCGTACTCGTCTATCCTCTCCACGGCCTGCTCGTGGGTGGCCCCTGGGCCTATGATTCCTAAAGTCACCGGCTTGCCCATCTCGACGCTCAAGTCCATTAACTTCCTGGCTGTTTGGGTCGCGACCACTTCGTCGTGCTTGGTCTCGCCCTTTATGACTGCCCCTAAGCAAACCACCGCGTCGACGTCCTTCCTCTCAAGGAGCTTCTTTACCATTAGCGGCATGTCGTAAGTCCCCGGGACGAAGACCACTTTGGTCACGTTCGCCCCAAGGAACTCGGCGTGCGACTTCGCCTTCTGAAGCATTAGGCTCGTTATGTCGTAGTTGAACTCAGCTACTACTATCGCTAAGTTAACCGATCGGACCGGCATGTTTATACCCCTGCCTCAGTCCCTTCCCGGCGTATTTGGTCAACCCCTTCCCTCCTTCCCTAACTAGGATCACTAGGTTCACCGCGTGCTTCCTGACCCTGTCCACAGCTATCTCGTAGAGCTTCTCCTCGTCTTCCGCTTCGTCCTCGTGAACAGTAACGTCGATCACGTGCTTTCCCGTGAGGATTTGTACCGTTATCAGTCCGATGCTCGCCGCCAAGTAGCTGTACTTGTCCAGTTGTGTTTTCCCTACCCAGCCGAGGGTTATTACGCCGTCACAGCCCATGTCGATTAGCCTCTTCGCGGCCACTGGCAAGTCCTTTATTCCTGGGACTGTATACCTCTCTATCTCGGCCTCCGGGTCGTGCTTCCTTATGGTCTCTATAGCTATGCTCCCCATGTCGACCCTCGAGAAGGTAGTGTCGGCCACTCCGTACTTCGGCATTCAACCACCCAAAGCCTCGACTATTTCTTTGCCAGTTAAGAACAGGAACCCCTTCTCCTTAGCGTACTTAGCGGCCTCTTCCCTGCTCAAAGCCCTGCCGTCGGCCAGCATTTCGGCGAAGACGACTGCCTTAGGTAAGCCAAGGGCCTCGAGCAACCTCACGGACAGCTCCGTATGCCCTTTCCTTTCGCTTAACCTCCTCGCCAAGAGTATTGGGACGTGGCCGGGGGAGTAGAACTCGTTGACGAACTTCTCTCTAGCCATCCCTTCGTCCTCATTAAGTAGTTTCACCACTTCGTAGAGCTCTTTAACGGTGGTCGCCCTGTCGAAGTCCGTTATGCCCGTCTTAGTGTTCACGTGGTTCACGTAAATGGAAAAGGCCGGAGGGTCGCCGTACTTAGGTAACTTAACTAGGCTCGGGTTTAAACCCCTGATCACTTCAGTCATGTATTTTAACCCTAACTTCTCCCCCTCTTCCCTTCCAGTTGCGAAGCATATCAGCCCACCCGCTTCCCTCCTCAGGGTGTTTATCGTCCTCCAGTCGGCCTTTCCAGCATAGAAGACCATGTCGGTCTCGCCCTCCCTCGAGTCGCCGTCATATATTA
>CAYRZA010000080.1:0-2788 GCA_964428675.1 uncultured Desulfurococcales archaeon
TCATATCGTCGCTCCTTCCGACTATCTTCACGTAGCTACCCTCTATTACTGCCATATCTCCAGTATCGTGATAACCGAACCTCTCGAAGTATTCCCTGAACTTCTTTTCATCGTTTAAGACCCCTATGAACTGCGTTGGGAATGGTCTCTTAACTATTAGGTGCCCCACATCCTTCGTGGGTTTACCTTCATCGTCGACCACATCTAACTCCGCTCCGGGGAACGGGAGGCCCGCGTAGCCAGGTTTCGGTTCCGCGTTCAGTTTGTAAGGAGTTCCCACGACGTATCCCAACTCCGTCTGCCCGTAGACATCAGTTACTTTTTCCGCGAACTTTAGTGCGTATTCCCAAGAGGGCAGATCGAATATTTCTCCCGCACAAGCGATGTACTCCGTCCTCGCCAGCTCAGCGTCGTTCCTGCGTAAAAGCCTCAGGAGCGTTGGCGCGGTGAAGAAGACCCTCGCGTTTTCCTCCTCCTCTATTTCCTTAACTTTATCAAAGGACGGGTAATCCGGTGAACCCTCCATAAAGACGAACCGTGACCCATGTAACAGAGTTCCGTACATAATTCTGGAAAACGTTATCCACCCAACGTCGGCCGAGGTGAATACGGAATCGCCGGGCCTTAGGTCGAACAGGTAGTCGAAGACCGTGTAATCTCCGACCATCCATGAACCGTGGGGCAATAGAATTCCCTTAGGGGTTCCAGTAGTTCCTGAGGTGAAGAAGACCTTCATCGGTTCGTTGGCCTCTACGGGTTCTGGCTCAAGGGACTTCCCTTCCCTTTCGCCCAGCTCTATTAGTTCCCTGATCTCTTCTTCGTCACTCTTCGCTCTAAACTCTAAGTCTCCTCTAAAGTAAAGCGGGATTTCCCTGCCTCTCCTCACGGTGTATTTAGCTTTGATGAACAGCTTCGGTGAAAGCCTGTCTAGCCTAACTTTTACAGCGGTTTCCCCTAAGCCGGCGAATATCACGCTGTAGACCGCGCCTATCCAGGCAGAGCCCAACATATATATAATGGTCTGTAACGTGTTCGGAGCGTAAATGGCAACCAAGTCGCCCTTCCTTACGCCCCTCTCCTTAAGCCTTGTCGCCGCTCCGAGAATTGCGTACTTAAGCTCCTGGCCTTTCAGTTCCAATCTCCTTTTCATATCTTCCGAGTACCAGACGATTTGCGGGTTCTGACTAACGACGTTGTAAGCGATATTCGTCCTCCCGTCCTTGAACCAATAGGCCAACGGGCCTTTGGGGGAATAAGCTTTCTCCCACCTCTTGAACCACTTCAGCTTCGACGCCCAGAAAGACCAGAACCCCTCAGGATCTCTAATAGACCACTCGTATTCAGTCGTGTAGTCCATCCAGAGTTCATTTGCGTCGGGAGTTAATTAGTCCCTCTTAACGGATCTCTTCAGCTGTGTACCGCAGGTAGGACAAATGCCAGGCCTCTTATAAGCCCTGCCACAGGACGGGCAGACGTATTCAACGCTTTTCTTTATGTGTAGTTTGAGTGGCAGCTTGACCGAATAGTATTCCACGTCGAAATGAGCCAGGGCATTCTGAAGAGCTAGGTCGTCTGTGAAGACCACTGAACTTCCCAACTTCAAGGCCAGTGCAACTACGCTCTTGTCAGCTTCAGACAGGCTCATCTCGTTTATCTCCCTAAGCCCTCTCTCGACCAGTTCGTAGAATAGCCTTTCGGGCTCCACTACTACTATCTTTCCAGCATTTTCGTTAAGTTCGAAGTTAAATCTAGAATAAAAATCTTTTATTTCTTCTAATATAAGCGATGTAGTGTAAACCCTTTCGAAGTACTTCTCAAGCCCCGCGAGAAAAGGCGCCGTGTCGAATACGACTCTCTTATCTCCAAACCTTGACCAAGTCGAGCTTCCTACCGAACCTAATGATCTTCGCTGTCCTATCACTTTTGCTTACTCTGAACCCATCCCCTGTTTTGCTTAAATAACCTAATATCTCGCCGTCGGCCAAGACCTTTGCCTTCTGGTCTCTACCCTTGTCTTCTAGCCTCACGTGGACTGGGACGTAAGGGATCACGACAGACTTGAGACCATGGGGGGTCAACGCGTTCAAGAAGGTTATGACAACGCTATTAACGGACTTAAGTAATACTATGTTGGAGGCAGAGAAGCTCCAGGCCCAGCTACCTTGGGGGGTCGCAACTAACACTCCGTCACCCTCAAAGATTATCTTATGCTCACCGAAAGAAACGCTACCGTAAATGGTCTCAGCGCCGTCGAAGACCAGAGCAATTTCGTTGAAGATCAAAGTAGAGTTATCACTGAGCTCTGCCTCAAGGAGCGGGTACTCGTCTATGACGTAGTCGCCTACGAGGATTTTCTTTATCGCGTTTATTCCTTCCTCAGGTTCGACCTCGAGTAGTTTCGACCTTCTTCCGAACTTTATTCCGAGGACAGGTACGCCAAGTTTCGCGTACTTTATCAGGGTTCCGTCCCCGCCGGCTACAATAATGAGGTCGCTGTCCTCAGGTCGTTCTACCTCTTTGATCCCTAAGCTGCTGAGCTCTGATCTTAGAGCCTTTATGTAACTCAAAGCGAGTTCGCTCGCCTTAGCTGCCAGGAATGCTTTCAACTTAAATAGCAATTGGCCTTAGTGGTTTAAGACTTCGCACTCGCTCTCGCAGAGCATAGTTACAGTTATAGTGAACACGTGACTCGGGTTAAGGATTTCCAGCGAGTAGACATTGCTCAAGAGCCTTATTTTATAAGCCCTGACTATCGGGCCGTCGTTCTTCCTAATTAAAACCCATGGGT
>CAYRZA010000080.1:2888-4576 GCA_964428675.1 uncultured Desulfurococcales archaeon
ATTTTATAAGCCCTGACTATCGGGCCGTCGTTCTTCCTAATTAAAACCCATGGGTTTACGCCGTCCACAACTACTGTGACTTTCCCCTCCGTTCTGATCCTCACCTTCATCCCAGGCTCTAGGATTTTGACCAACTTGTACGGATTTTTCCCTACATAATCTATTCCAGCTTTGATTATTTTTCTATAATAATGAAACCATAAAGCTATAAGCAGAGGAAATGTAAGCAAGAGAATCACTAGCAACGCTTCAACCAGCTGCGGTGATAGGATCGTCCTTCCCCGAATGTTTAAAATATTTAAATTGTATTAACACTTTCTGTTCGATGCCACAGGAGTACGACATCGTCGTAATTGGAGGGGGCCCAACAGGCCTCTTCGGTACCTTCTACGCAGGGCTAAGGGATATGAAGGCTCTCTTGATCGACGTACAAGACGAGCTCGGAGGTCAGCTGGTCACGCTCTACCCAGAGAAGATGGTCTACGACGTCGGAGGATTCCCAGGCATTCAAGCTTACGAGCTTGCCCAGAGGCTAGTGGAGCAGGCCAAAATGTTCGGCCCTGACATAAGGCAGAGGGAATGGGCTGATATGATAGAAAGGACTCAGGACGGTCTTTGGGTAGTGAAGACCGATAAGGGCAACGAGTTCAAGACCAAGACGATTCTCATAGCTGCCGGGATAGGAAGGATGACCCCGAGTAGGCTTGGGGCCAAGGGGGAGCTAGAGTACGAAAACAGGGGCGTTTACTATACCGTAAGGAGGAAAAAAGACTTTGAGGGCAAAAGGGTTCTAATAGTAGGAGGAGGCGACTCAGCCGTCGACTGGGCTTTAACGCTTGCACCAATAGCGAAGAGCGTCACTCTCATACACAGAAGGGATCAGTTCAGGGCCCACGAGAGGAGCGTTAAGCAGTTGTTCCAAGTCGCAACGGTATACACATGGCACGAGCTAAAGGAGGTCAGGGGCGATGGTTCGAAGGTCACACAGGCGGTGATCTTCGATAACAGGACTAAGGAGGAGAAAGTGCTCGACGTGGATGCCGTCATAATCAGTATTGGCTTCAAAGGAGAGTTGGGCAACATACCGAAATGGGGAGTGAACATGAAGGGTAGGGACATAATAGTTAACGCGAGGATGGAAACTAATCTGCCGGGCGTTTACGCGGCCGGTGACATAGCCCTTGAAGAAGGAGCGCCCAAGCTCGCGCTCATCGCTGTGGGCTTCGCGCAGGCCGCAATTGCGACCAGCGTCGCGAAGAAATACATAGATCCCAGTGCGTCCCTCTTCGGAGGCCATTCGTCCGAAATGGCTAAAACGAAGTTCGCAGAGAAAGACCTCAAGTAATGATTTGTGCTAAGCTCGGTAGAAGGGAGCTCGGAGTTTTTATTAAAAAATTCAAAGAAAAAGTGAACAGACGTTACGAGTTCATCTTCGACGGAGATTTCGTGCTTGTTCCGTTGTTGGATAGCGTCCCTGGTGTCGAGCTGGTCGAGTGCAACCCTAAGGAGAGGAAAGAGGGGAAGAAACTAAGGGACTTCATAAAGGGCTTGAGGAGCTACGAAATAGTTGGTGACATAGTACTAATATCTCCCAAGGTGGAGGTTGACAAGGAGGAGCTTTATAGGGCCATCAAGGAGCTTTACCCTAAAGCGAAGGCAGTCTTCATTAGGAAAAGAGTAGTCGGCGA
>CAYRZA010000081.1:0-4459 GCA_964428675.1 uncultured Desulfurococcales archaeon
TATACTATTTAATTGTAACCGAAACGTAAAACTTAGATGGACAGGTTTATGAATTCTTAAGGTTATTAATTCCAGCAAAAATGGACCTTAACGGTACTGCAAAGAAGATTTACATTTACCTGCTGAAGAGGGGTAAACCAGTTAGGCTCAGCGAAATAAGGAGGGACTTAAACCTGAACAGCTCAGCCCTAGTTAAGTACCACGTCGACAACCTTGCCGAGAGAGGGCTAGTGAGGAAGGTCGACGAGGGGGTCTACGAAGCCTTACCCCCTAAGGGCTTTTTGAAGGTCTGGAGGCTTATAATACCGTTTAAAGCGCTCCTCGCTTCGATGTTGATATCAAGTATTCCGATAGAGTTCCTCCTCTTTGAGATTAACAAATCAGCTGCAATAATATTCTTCTCGATAGTCACGACCGTCGCAGCGACCTATATTACTTACGACGCCTACAAGTCTTACGAAGAGCTGACAGACCTTGATAGTGAGGACGATCAAAGAGGGAAGTAAGGTAATAGTCGAGGGTTTCGTTCCGTCCAGGTGCTCTATCAAGCCGAGACATGTGACGATAGTTATAGAGGGAGTAAAGTTAGAGGGCTCACATTGCGAATGCGGAGAGTACCTCTGCCGGCACGCCAGGTTGCTTTATCTGGAGTACTTCAGAACGAGGGCAGAGCGGGGAGTTACTTAAAAACGGAAGCTCTACATTTGACCTGTGAAGTACACACAGACAGCCCCCAGGTTGTTCCTCAATACCGGGACTAAATTTCCAAGAAAGATAATCTGGGCCATGGGCCTAATTAAGTACAGCGCGGCTAAGGTGAATTCCGAGCTCGGCCTCCTTGACGACAGGATAGCTAAAGCGATAATGGAGGTAGCCAAGGACTTAATGGACGGGAAGCTCGACGACAGGATAGTCCTGGACGTGTTTCAGACAGGCTCCGGTACGGGACTTAACATGAACGTAAACGAAGTAATAGCGGAGGAAGCTAGCAAGAGGTCTGGGCTCAAGGTTCATCCCAACGATCACGTGAACATGGGACAGTCCTCGAACGACACCGTGCCCACTGCAATTAGGATTGCAGCGGTCTCTGAGGTCGAAGAGAAGCTAATTCCCGCCCTGAGGGGATTAGTGACCGCCCTCAATAAGAAGAGCGAGGAGTTCTCAGACGTGGTCAAGGCGGGGAGAACCCACCTAAGGGACGCAATGCCGATAACCTTGGGACAGGAGCTCAGTGCGTATGCGGACTCCTTCTCCCATGACCTTAGGTACTTAGCTCAGGCCCTAGATTACGTGAGGGAATTACCGATTGGCGGAACGGCCGTCGGCACCGGCATAAACGCCCACCCCGAGTTCCAGGCCAGGATGGTAAAGACCTTTAACGAGCTCACGGGGCTGAACTTCCAGCCCGGGAACACGTTCAGGGGGTTGAGGCTCTTAACCGACCTACTTAACCTAAGCGGAGTGATGAGGACAATAGCTATAGACCTCTATAGGTTAGCCCAGGACATTAGGCTCATGTTCTCAGGCCCAATGACCGGGCTGAACGAAATAGACTTGCCGAGGCAAGAGGAGATAGCCGGTAGCTCAATAATGCCCGGCAAGACCAACCCGGTAACCGTTGAGGCGACCCTGCTTGCGGTCTCCCAAGTGACTGGACTAGATGAGGCCAACGTCAAGGCCTCAATGCTCGGCGAGTTCGAGCTGTCCATGGGAGTACCTCTCATGGGGTATAACGTGGTGAGCCAGATAAACCTGCTAGCGGAGGCAATAAACAAGTTCACCGAACTCGTAATCTACGGCATGGTGCCCAACGTCGAGAGGATGAGGCATTACGCCGAGAGTAGCCCGTCCTTAATAACGATCCTATCTCCTAAAATAGGCTACGACAAGGCGACGGAAATAGGCAAGCAATTAGCTAAGGGCAAGAGCATCAGGCAGGCTCTGAAGGAGCTGGGATACTCCGATAAGGAAATAGACGAAATACTCAACCTCAAGGAGTTGGTGAAGCCGGGGATCCATGCCAAGTGATACATGTTTACTAATAATAGACAAGAACGGGAGCTTTCTGTTCATAGCCAAGCGTAGGGGGTTAGGTCAGGGTCTATTTAACTTCCCTGGTGGAAAGCTGAGGCCCGGAGAGAAGCCGGAGGAGTGCGCGGTCAGGGAAGCCTTAGAGGAAGTAAAGATTAAAGTTAATGAAATAGAAAAGTTAGGCGAGATAGTCTTCGATCACGGCGTAAGGGAAACCGCTTACGTATTCCGTTCCTCAAGCTTTAGCGGTGTGCCGGAGGAAACCGAAGAGGCCGTGCCCTTCTGGCTGCCAGAGTTCCCTGAAGAAAACGTGTGGCCTGACGACCCGGTCTGGTTCACGTACGTTTTGCTCGGGAGGAAATTCAAGTGCTTCTTCAGGTTCAGCGAGGACTGGAAGGAGTACTACGGAGGTTTCTGTAAAGCGGAATAGCTTTTTTACACGTCAATAGGCCTAAATCCGCTTTTACACACAACGAGTCCTGCCAGTTCTCGAAGGAGAGAAGCTGACGACTTGAAAGGTCGGCGGGTTCATAACGATCACCGCTCTGAGGCCTTTAGCCAAATGAATGTCCCCGTCGTTGCCGACTATCTCGTAATCCAGGCCCCTAAAGTGGAGGAATGCCACAAGCGACGCCATTATTGCGTCACTATCGTCCTTTGACCCCGCGTTTAACACCTCGACTCGGCTCAGTTTACTGCTGGAACCTGGATGGGTCTCAATGGCGTTACCTCCCTTGAATAGTCTGGTCGCGACGCTGTAAAGCTCCTTCAGGAACCCCGTAGGGAATACCCTGAGTCCCATCCTTATCATGCACCTCTCGAAGTCCCTATACCCTTGCCCTGGGGTCAGGGGAGAGTCCACAGCTACGACCTCGCAAACCTTGAGGAATTCTAGTAATTCATCGTTACGCAGCTCAACGACGTAGCCGGAGCTCCTGCCGTCGAAGAGCGCCACTGTTGAAGGCCGCTTGACGGCTAGGTCGACGCCACAATACATTATTTATGCACTTCATTACAATGCAAACTTCGGCTATGAAGGTTCCACAAGTCCTCATAAACTTCAAGGCATATGAGAACTCTTACGGGAGGGCCGCAATAGAGCTCGCAAAGGGCCTAGAGAGGATAAGTAAGGAGTACGGCGTGGAAATCACCGTGTCGGTCCCGGCTACTATGATTTCCAGGATAGCGGAAGCCGTCGATATACCCGTTTTCGCGCAGCACGTCGATCCTTTCGGTCACGGTGCCCACACTGGAAGCGTTATACCGGAAATGGTGAAAGAGGCGGGAGCTAAGGGGACTCTAATAAATCACAGCGAGAAGAGAATAAGGCTCGATGAAATTGCTGAGGCGATAGAAAGGGCGAAGAGGCTCGGACTGGAGACGGTGGTCTGCGTTGACAGGTACGAACTTGTCGCCCCAATGGGACTTTTGGGACCCACTGCGGTACTGATCGAGCCCCCAGAACTTATCGGCACTGGGATCGCCGTATCGAAGGCCAAGCCCGAGGTGATAACGAACGCTGTTAAGGAGATTAAGAAAACTCCTGGAGTGCTGTTGCTCGCCGGGGCCGGGATAACTTCGGGCGAGGACGTGGAAGTTGCCATAAAGCTCGGCTCAGACGGTATAGGAGTGGCGAGCGCGGTGATGAAAGCTAAAGACCCGCTTAAGGTCGCAGAGGACTTAGTGAAGGGAGCGTTGAAAGGGATGGAACTCAGAGGTAAGTAGCGAGGACTAAGTTCACTACGGAGTCCGGCCAGAGTTCCTTGGCCTTTTCGATTGCCTTCTCTTTACCGAAGACCGCATAAAGCACGCAAGCGACTAAATATGACGAGACGAGCCTAGCGTCGTAACCAGTCTCCGCCTGAAATGAGTCCAAGAGCCTCGTGTCTATTACTATTTCCTTTTCGAGCTCTTTCGCAGGCCTTCCGTTGGCGTCGCCCAACACTAGAGGTTTACTTATTCCCAAGACGTCACGGATGAGCTCTTCAACGCACTCCAGGTCTTTACAGTCCTCAGGTTTGACCTGCGGTCGGTCGAACAACCCTTCATCACACCTCAGCTAAGGTTGGTTTCCCCATCGGTCACACTATTAGACACGCAGGATATTAACATAATGCTTTTTAATCTATGTATAGCCAGTAATATTAATGAACAAAAATATTATTATTGTAGCCATAATTGTAATAATTATTATAGTTTCGTCGCTAAGTTTGTTTTTATTCCACCAACAAAAGCAACAGAGCCAACAGCCCAGTCAACAGAACCTGTTAGTGATTTCGATAGCGGACGCGTATAAGGCCGAAGCGGACTCGCTTGGCCAGGCGTTTCAAAACTCAACCGGAATTCCGTATACGGTGGTGTCCTCAGGCTCTTTTGCTCTTGCTAGAGAAATAGCGCAAGGCTCCTTAAGCACTACTGTCTTCATGCC
>CAYRZA010000082.1:0-4451 GCA_964428675.1 uncultured Desulfurococcales archaeon
AACCATTAAACTAGGGAGTTCTACTCGAAAAGCTTCCTACTCATTTCCACTTTTTTATCAATAAGCCTAATAACGGCCTTTTAGAGCGCTATCGTAATGAGTTTCTCTATGTTGACAGTATAGAGCGAAGAGGCCGACGTAACCCTATCGGAGTTATGAACTAAAGCGAGAAGAGGGCTCCGGCCGGGACTTGAACCCGGGACCTTCGGGTCCACAGCCCGACGCTCTAACCAGGCTGAGCTACCGGAGCCACCGTAAGATATCTCAACCCACAAGGAAAATAAAGTTTGAGCGCACAATTTCGCCGAAGACTAGCTGACTCCCTTCTCTTTAACGTACTTTTTCACTATGTCCAATAATTTCCTTGCTATAACTGTCTTATAATCCTTCTCTAGTTTTATTACTTCATGATCAGTAATTACTATTACCTCGTTGAACTCGGAGGCGAAGGCTATGTCCTTTCGGTAGGCGTTATTCGCCACGACCATATCGAATCCGTGCTTTTCCTTCTTCCTCTTCGCCTTCTCTATTAGCTCGTTGTCGTCCTTAGCCGTCTCCGCCGCGAAACCCACCAGGAAGACCCCAGGCTTCTTAGCCCTAGAAGATACTTTCTCAGTCCTCTCGAACTCTGCCATTGGTATTTGGGTCGCGCTGTCGAGCTTAGTGTTAGCTACAGTCTTGAACCTGTAATCGGCCGGAGCACCGGCAAGTATTACGACGTTATAACCGGAATTGACTTCCCTTTCTACGGCGTCTGCCATTTCTGCCGTCGTCTCGACCCTTACGGTCCTCACGTAAGGCTTATGGCTAGTGCAGAGGGGGCCGTGGACTAAGACCACGTCCGCCCCCCTGAATGAGGCCTCGTTGGCTATAGCAACCCCCATTGTACCAGAGCTTGGGTTCGAGACGAACCGGACGGGATCTAAGTACTCCCTCGTGGGGCCAGCCGTCACTAAAACCCTCATCCCGGCTAGGTCTTTACCCCTCAGGATATAGGAAGTCGTGAAGTCGGTTAGGTAATCGAGGTCAGGGTAGTGGGCTAAGTCCCTAACCATCTTCGGCTGTACCACTTCGACCCCCATGGATCTGAGCCTTTCGAGCTGCTCCTTAAGGGCCTCGTACATGGGTCTGTGCATGGCCGGGACCACTATTACTGGCTTCCTCATGCCCAGGAAGTTGAGGGCAGTAGCGGTAACTGGAGTGTCGGCGATGCCACCGGCTATTTTACTTATTGTATTCGCGGTGGCCGGGGCGATCACGAATGCGTCTCCCTCTTCAGCCAGCTCCACGTGTTCGAGCCTCCAAGTGAGTTCGGTTACGGCCTCTTCCCCAGTAGCCCATGAGAAGAGCTCCTTGCTCACCAGCCTCTCGGCGTCCCTGCTCATGACGACCTTAACCCTTGCCCCCCTCCTCATGAGGGCCCTGGCGTAATCGATGCTTTTGTAAAGCGAGACGCTCCCTGTGACTCCGAGCACTACGGTCTTGCCCTGAAGCTCCCTGCTTATTTCCCCAACGATCGCCTTCGAGGGGTGCACGTAACATTTTAAGGACTGTACAAACTTTTAAGCCAATGGGACTCGCCTCGACGGGTAGGAGCATAAACTTCGTGATAAGGAACGTGAAGTTGGACGACATAAACCAGGTGATTAAGATTAATAGGATTTCCCTGCCTGAGAATTATCCTTATTACTTTTTCGAAGAGCACATAAAGAACTATCAGCCGGCATTCTTCGTGGCCGAAGTGGACGGCGAGGTGGTCGGCTACGTTATGCCGAGGCTCGAATGGGGGATGAGCTTCTTCAAGGGCATATCCCCCGTCAAGAAGGGGCATTTGGTCTCTATTGCAGTGCTTCCAGAGTATAGAAACATGGGAATAGGATCTGCACTGCTGTCCCACTTCCTAGACGCGATGAGGAATTATTACGACGCCGACGAAGCTTACCTCGAGGTGAGGGTGAGCAATTACGTAGCAATAAGGCTTTACGAGAAGTTCGGCTTTAGGAAGGTTAAGGTCCTTCACTATTACTACGCCGACGGTGAGGACGCCTACTTAATGGCCGAGCCTCTCAAGTGAGTAGGAGTTCCTCCTCGGGTCGTAAATGACGTAAAAACCCCTTTCTAAGCTCCCCACCGACACAACCCTCGTGTCTCCTATCCTGTACTCCAGCTGATCCTCCGAATGGCCGTGAATTACCAATTCCGGCTTTTCCGCGAGTATAAAGGACAAAACCCTTCGGTCGCCGCACTTCTTCCCGAAGCAGGGGAAACCGTAAGGGGGGAAGTGGAACACGATTACCCTGAAGTCCTCAGGCCTTTCTAAAGCCCTCAAATAGCGGGCTACCGAGGGGACATCGGCCTCACCTGGAATGCCGTAGACTAAGTCCAGCCTTTCTGGACACTCCACGTCGCCTAGGCTAATCACCCTTCCCAGGAAGCCTTCCGCAACCCTTACGCAGGTAGCCCGAGTAATCAGGGTGTAGGGCCCACCACTCGTCATATAGTTTTAGAAACGCTGCGGCAGCTATAACGTCAGCTGTAGACCCGGGGTTCAAGTCCTTCTCTAAAAGGAACCTGTCCAGCTCGTCCACACTCCTTTTGCCCTCGTAGGCCTCACAAGCTAATTGCGATACGGTTAGGGCAACCTTAGACCCGGCCTTCCTTAGGATCAACGTGTCCGGTTGTTCGCAAAGGACCCTCAAGAACGCTTTTAATATACCTTCTTCCTTTATCACACTGTAAGCTTCGAGAACCAGCTTGTATCCTGAGACGAGTTCCCTCGCCACTTCGTCGATCTCTGCAGAGAACCTCATGAGCTCGTACAGGCTTCCCTTGAACTCCCTATAGTCGAAGGCCGACTCAAGCCTGCCCAAGTAACTTAATCCAAGCTCGGAGAGGGAGAGCTTCACGAGCTCCGCCTCTTCTCGGCCTAGCGTGAGAACTAGCTGAGTAGCCCTCTCGACTAGCTCCCTTGAATTCCTCGAGTTGGGGGACTCATAGAGCAGCGGAAATAGGAGAAGTGCGGTGCCGAAAGTCGAGTAGTGGTAACCGAAAGCCTTTGAGTCCCTTATGGCTGAGAGCAGACCCTCGTATACCCTGCCCTCACCGTAATAACCGTTAACACATGCCATAGAATAGTAAGGAATAGTAAGGACGGCCGACGCAGATAGGTCGACGAACCTCACCCCCTTTATGTCCCTGAACCTACTCGCGTTCCCTGGCTTGTTGACCGAAGCCTCAATAAGGGTTGCCAGCGCGGCCAGGGAAGCCATTGAGTCACAGAAGAACCTCAACTCTCGGAAGTACTTCCCTGTCGCCAAGTATCACCACCCTCTTACCGTCGCACTCCATGAGCATTCCCCTGAGCTTAAGCCTTTTGAACTTGAAGAGGGCCGGGGAGAAGATTCCCTCATACGAAACCACCTCGTCTGGAAGGCCTTTCACGACCTCGACCCTTGAAGGATAGAGTAGGGCCAAATAACTGCCGGGCTCTATTTCCACCTCCCCCTCGAAAGGTCCCACCTTCCTGCAGACGGTCTCGCACGGTTTAGTCCATAATAAGTCCACGAAGGCCACCGAGTACTTCAGGCCCTTGTAGACCCCCCTGAACCTCACGTCATATATCTTCTCGAGCACGTCTGGCCTAATGGAATAGGTCTCAGATGCCTCCTTAACCCAGTCGGGATCAGGCGAACCTCCCCTGAACTCGTCAAGGAATTCGAAAGCCTTCTTCTCCCCGTAAATTACTAGGTCTAGGTCGGAGTTCTGGTGGGATATGCCGAGCATGTGAGAACCCCCTATCCCTAACATATCCTCTCCAATAGTCTCGATCAGCTCGTATGCCTGAGGAGGGAGCGAGCCGCTCTCCAGCAACCTCCTCGTCGAGCAGAGGGGTCTGAAATGATAGGCGACCTCACTTAGCCTAACTATTGGGAACGTCACTCCATAACACGGCTCGTACTGGTACTCTTGATCAACGTCGAGCACGTTCTTAACTCCGTAGCGCTTAAGTACCCTCTCGAATCCCCTCCAGAGTCCTTTGCCGGTATAAACGTACTTCAGGTAGGCGAACCTATAGCCTGGATTGTTGTAGTTCGTGAAAACGATGTAAATCCTGCCGTCGTTCGTCACTAAGGCGTCCTTGTCTAGCGTTTGGATATCACCACGTAATCCAGCGGGGTTCCCTTCGCCCTTAACGAGTCCAGGAGGAAAGAGCATTTCCCGCCACCATAGGCGTTCGCTATGTAAGCGGAACCTACGGCGGCCTCCTTAAAAGGGAAGCTATGCTTTATCCCCCCAGGGAAGTCTTCCTTCCTCTTGCCACTGACGACTATGGGTGCATTTATCTCTCTAGAGTACCACTCCGCCACCATCCTTACGAGCTCTAAGTACCTATCCTTAACGTGCGGCGAGTAGATGATCTTCTTGCTAATTTTCGAGCCGAAGAGCTGGGC
>CAYRZA010000083.1:0-4381 GCA_964428675.1 uncultured Desulfurococcales archaeon
GGGATCATAGTAGTCGTAATAATCATAATAGCAGTTGTCGTCGCGCTATTGAGGAGGAGGTGAACTGGTGAATAAATTATGGGATATATTAGTTTCGTCGTGAAGAGAGCAATTATTTATTTTTCCGTCCTCATGGCTACCCTCACGATCCTTTATATTTTCACTTTCCCCATTCTTCAAGAAGTCATTGAGAAGTCAATTAACTATGAGCTAGCCCAATACGTGCACGCTTTGCTTACGCATTCGACGCACGTAAACATAACTTACATAGACGAGAAGGAACAGGAGTTCAAGCAATACTTAATAGCGGCCTACGGGCTTAACCAACCAATAATAGTCAGATACTTCGTTCAGATGTATGACTTACTCACGTTCAACTTCGGTTACGCTTACTTCATGCAGTCCCCTTCGGGGTCCAAGTCGGTTAGCGCTATCATTGCCTATTACTTGCCAAACACAATACTCCTCTTCACCACTGCTACCATAATTTATATAATAGTGGGAACAATAATCGGACTCTTGTCCGCAAGGTCTAGGTTCTGGGAAAAGGCAATAGCCGTGATCGCAGTGGTCCACTCCAGCATTCCCACCTGGTGGCTCGGGTTCATCCTGATAGCAGCTTTGGCATACGGGATTAAGCTGTTCCCACCAGGAGGCATGACCTCGGTCCCCCCTCCCAAGAACCCATTTGATTACGGCATGGACGTGCTTTACCACATGGCCTTGCCGCTCATAACTATATTCATAGTCAACGTGGGCGGTTTCGCGTATATCGTGAGGAGTCTCGTCGTCGCTACCATGAAGGAGGACTTCGTGATTACGGCAAGGGCCAGGGGACTTCCGGACTCGAGGGTGCTCTACAGGCACGTGTTGAGGACTGCCTCCCCCTCGATAGCGACCCAAGCAATTTTAGCACTAGCTGCCTCACTGAGCGGGAGCCTGACCACTGAAGTGGTGTTCGAGTGGCCAGGGGTGGGTTACCTAACCTATGTGGCTATAATCCTCAACGACATTCCCGTAATACTGGGCGTAACCTACGTGCTCACAATAGTACTATTGGTAGGCCTTTTTATAGGGGAGCTAGTGTACGGCTTACTGGACCCAAGGATAAAGGTGGGTGAGGGCTCGTGAACGGTACTGTCGAAAGCTTGAAGCGTTACTTCTTGGATTTCGTGAAGATAAAGACGGGATTGGTCGGCCTAATCCTCCTCATCTTTCTCCTAATTTTTACGGGGATAGCCCTCTCGTATCCCCCCAGCGTCTATAAGGCCTGGAACAACCCTGCAGCTTGGCAAACTTACCCATCTCACGTTCCACCCTCGTGGCTCTCGATTTTCTACCCTAACCAATACTTCACTACGCAAACAGTGAGGAGCTCTTCAGTGGAGTACTCCCAACTCCCTGGAGGGGTCTACATAGCTTACGTCAATTTCGTCTTCACTTGGGACAAACAACTTCCGCCCACTGATGTGTACTTTATGATTTCTACTAACGTCACCCCGTCCAGCGAGGCTATATACTGGACCAAGCCCAGTGGGGAATCCCTAAACCTAAACGTGCCTTCACAGAACTATAACGTGCCGTTCGACGTTATCCCCCTGGAGGATCAGCTCCTGGCTTACAAAGCTTCCGTCACCGGGCACACCCCGTCTACTGTTAACGCCCAGACCCTCACGTACTCCCTCTTCGGGTCACCCCAGTCCGACTTCACTAAAGTAGAAGAAGGTAACTACTCAGTTAAGGTCGTCATAGTTTCGAAAAACCCGTTTGTGGTGACAGGCGCCGAGCTAAAACTGTTAGGCAATTCCTACGGCCTCATGGGAACGGACTACTACGGTAGGCCAGTCGCTTTAGGCGTCCTCCTAGGTCTCCCGAGCGCGCTCGAAATAGGAGTTCTGACTTCAGTAGTTTCGGTAGTCGCAGGGGTCATAATAGGCGGTATTTCCGGCTACTTAGGAGGCAGAAAGGACTCCTTAATTCAATGGGTAGTTCTCGTGTTCCTAGCTTTGCCCGCTTTGCCGTTCTTAGTGGCAGTCTCCTTCGTATCGCAGCCGTCCTTAGTAACGGAGGCCCTACTAATAGCTTTCCTCTCTTGGCCGTTCTACGCTATAATAGCGAGGTCCACCGCGCTCAGCATTAAGTCCAACAGTTACGTGGAGGCCGATAGGCTCCTCGGCATCCCGTCCTACAGGATATTCTTCACGCACTTCATGCCCAGGCTAGTGCCTATGACTGTGGCTTACATGGCTCTCGGCGTCCCTGGAGGGATAATCCTGTCCGAGACCCTCGCCTTCTTGGGGCTTGAGCCGGCGAACGTAGTGACCTGGGGCGAAATGTTGAACTCGGCGGAGGCCCATCAGGCTCAGGTCAACGGCTGGTGGTGGTGGGTGGTTTTCCCTGGGCTCATGATCGTGATAGTCACAATACCGTTCGTCCTTATAGGTTTCGCAATTGAAAGGCTAGCATTGGGCGAGAGGTGAACGGTTTGAAGCTTCAGGTGAAGGACCTCAGGGTATACTTCTACGTTAAGAGAGGGATAGTGAAGGCTGTGGACGGGGTAAGCTTATATTTAGATAAGGGCGAAGTGATTGGGCTCGCTGGGGAGAGCGGTTCAGGCAAGAGCACTATAGGCTACAGCGTAATGAGGCTGATTTTACCCCCCGGCAAAATAGTTGGTGGAGAGATCCTCTTCGACGGGGAGGACATACTGAAGCTCGACGAGAAGACGTTCTCGAAGAAATACAGGTGGAAGAAGATAGCGATGGTGTTCCAAGGTTCCATGTCGGGCTTCACCCCGGTCTTCAAAATCAAGGACCAAATAATGGAGGTGCTGAAGGTCCACGGTTGGGAAGGCGATTACGAGGAGAGGGTTAGGGAGCTCTTCAAGATGGTAAACCTAGATCCAGCTCTGGCCGAGAAGTACCCCCACGAGCTCTCAGGGGGTCAGAAGCAGAGGGCTTTCATAGCGATGGCCCTAGCCCTTAACCCAGAAGTCCTCATAGCCGACGAGCCCACCACTGCTCTTGACGTAATAGTCCAGGAATACATAATTAACCTTCTAAAGAAACTCAGGAAGGAGCTAAACCTCTCGATCATCTTCATAACCCACGACTTGGCCCTGCTCTCAGAAATAGCGGACAGGGTGTACGTGATTTACGCGGGGAAGGTAATGGAGAGCGGCCCTTCGGAGGTGATCTTCAAGGCCCCGAGGCACCCCTACACGAAGCTCCTAATAGACTCCATTCCAACCCTCGACAGGGAGGTACTGAAAGGGATTCCGGGCAGTATGCCCGACTTGGCCAACCCACCTAAAGGCTGTAGGTTCAACACCAGGTGCCCGTTCGCGAAGGAAGTCTGCTTCAAGGAAGAGCCCCAGTTCAAGGAATTCCAGGACGGTGATAGGGTTGCGTGCTGGCTCTACTGAGAACATTTACGAAATAAGGAACCTGAAGGTCTACTTCACGAAGGGAGGCCTATTCGGTAGGGGCAGAGTTGTCTCCAAGGCCCTTGACGGGGTCTCCCTCGACATAAAGAGGAGCGAAATATTGGGGGTCGTGGGGGAGAGCGGTTCGGGCAAGACAACTCTCGGCAGGGTTACCGTCGGGCTCCAGAAGCCCACGGAGGGGGAAGTCCTGCTGAAGGTCGACAACAAGGTGATAGACGTTAAGAAGGCGAAGCTAAAGGAGGTGTCAAAATACGTCCAGATGGTCTACCAGGACCCGTACTCGTCTATAGACCCCATAATGAGGGCCTACGACGTGCTAATGATGCCGCTCAAGTACAGGAAATTGGACGACCCGGAAAAGAGGATAGAGGAGGCAGCGAGATTGGTTGGCCTCCCCCTAGAGATCCTCGAGAACAGGGTTTACCAGCTTTCGGGCGGGCAGAGGCAGAGGCTGAGCATAGCGAGGGCGATAATTGTGGATCCCAAATACGTAGTCCTCGACGAGCCGACTACGATGCTCGACGCCTCGCTTAAGGGGGAAATATTGAGGATAGTGAAGAACGTCAGGGAGGAGAAGGGAATAACGTTCATGCTCATAACCCACGAGCTCCCCATAGCGAAGACCGTTTCCGACAGGATAGCGGTGCTATATTTGGGGAAGCTCCTGGAGTTAGGAAGAGCTTCGGACATACTGGAGAGGCCCCTCCACCCCTACACTCAGGCGTTGTTGGACGCCTACCCGAGGATAGATCCTTCCCTCAAGGACAAGGTCAAGGAGCTGAAGGTCAAGGTCGACGTGGTTAGGCCTGAGAAGGGTTGCGTGTTCTACCCCAGGTGTCCGTTCGCTATGCCTAAGTGCAAAGAACAAGCGCCGGAGCTCAAGGAAGTGGAAAAGGGTCATTACGTCGCCTGTTGGCTCTACTGAAGCCTCTCGCT
>CAYRZA010000084.1:0-4353 GCA_964428675.1 uncultured Desulfurococcales archaeon
TTTGTTTCTCTCTACCCCCTATATGCAATGACAGTGAGGGGAGTTTCAAGAGCTTCCTCACCTCTAAAAAACTTTCTAGCAATGAGATATTATTTATCTTTTCGTTTTTTGTTTAGATCGTTTAGCTCATAACGTCACCTTACCCATTGCTGGCGATCCAAAGGTTGGATGTATGATTACGGTAATGAGCAGCATCACGAAAGATATAACCGTCAGTATTGCGGCGTGCAGGAACCCAGCTGCAGTCTTGCCAGTCTGAAGCTTGCCTACTAAGAAGCCCGCTGTGTAAGCGCTGAACATAGAAGCCACCGAAATTAAGTAGACCGCTTTAGGTATCAAGACCGTCGCCTCGGCTAGAGGGCCGTAGTAGGTGGCGCCGTGGGACGACAGGATTAAGGACTGTATTGCTATCGCCATAAGTGACGTGGCCACTAATGCCAATAATACGCCAACGTAAGGCATAGCTATGAGGACTTTGATCTTACTGTAGTATTCCCTTCTTATTCTAATCTGGATGTCAAGCTGTTGGGCCAGGGCTTGTATAGTCTCTGGGTTCAAGTTTCCTATTTCAGTCATGTCAGCCAGTGCATTCATCGCGACTTTCGACGGGAAGTCAATTATCTTCTCGCTGGCCCTTCTGAATGCGTCTTTCAGTGGCACTCCGAGTAGAATGTAGGCGTAAATTATCCCTATGACCTGTTGTAACTTTCCAAGCCCCTTCGAGTCCTTAAGGGTTTTTATTACTACCTCTGGCGGCAGACCAGCCCTTATGCCCTCCGCTATAGAAGATAGCATTCTAACGATGTAGACGTCATACCCAGTACCCTCAATAAGTTCCCTCCTTACCATTACGTAGACGGGAATCGAGGTAATCAAAAATGCAACAGTTATCGCTAAGGTAGTCGGTATAACTAGTGTCTCATTTCCGTTCATCGTCAAGAAGGCGTACAGCAGGTAACTGGGACTAGGATACTGGTACGGGTTCATTCTATTTAGGATAATCCCCTCGATTAAGAGAAATAAGAAGATCAGTACAATAGCAATTAGTGGCATGTAAACCCCCAGTTTGTTGGCCTTGAGAGGCCTCTCAGGGAACTTCAGTTGCACTGCGTCTGCTAAGTAAACAAAGACGACATTAACTATAGGGAGTACAATTAATGCTAGGACGTAAATGAACCCCATGGGCATGGTGGCGATTGCTGGGAAGACCGAAGCCAAGATTATGACTAAGAATATCGTTATGAAGCCTGAAGCGAGCCAAACGACATAGGTCTCGCCTACTCCACTGAGCCTATCGACAGACGCGTTAGCGTCAACTCTTAGCCTTTCCACAAGGTCCTGCATCTTAGACCTTATGGTCTCAACCACCGGTGCACCAGTCTTTACGGCCGTCACGTAGCTATACATCAAGTCCTCGAAAATCTTCGAGGGAACGGTCTGCAGTCCTTTTTCTATTGCACTCTCCACACTTTCCCCTAGATATTTCATCCTATTAGTTATATACTTGGCGAACTGTGAAATAGTCTGGAAAGCCCTTGTCCTGCTTAGGTTTTCGAACATAATCCTCGGCGACATGCCTGTCCTTAGATAGATGAAGAAGACGGCAGAGAAGGCGAGCGACTCCGCGTCGAAGCCCACGCGTCTCTTCTCAATCTCGTTAGAAATATTTAAAACAAACAGAAGGTATGAGGTCGCCAATATCACTGGACCTAGTATGAACGTGGTTATACCAGCGGCAAGATACGCTGGGTTCATCGTTGCGTGGTATCTCAAGACGGCGAAGACGCCGAAAGCTATGAGTGCGATAGCGACTATCAGAGAATAAATAAGCGTTACAGCTAAGCTGCTGGCTACCATTGCAGGGTTCCTGGGGTCGTTGGCCCACTTTAGTCTCTTATCCAAGTAATCCCTGAAGTACTTGACCAGCGGGAAATTGCTCGAAACTAAGGCAGTCTCGAAGGACGAAGGCTCCTTGAAGTAGAGCTCATACCTCTTTTTTACTTCAGGCGGTAAATCCACAAAATTAACTATATGTTAATAGTTTTTTAATTGTTTCATTTCACGTGGATCTCCACCACGTCCCTGTCGTTCAGAACGTGGTCTCCTCCCACCCTTTCCCCTGGATAGTTCACGCTTGTGCCCCACACCTTAGCGTACTTGAAGTTCTCCGCCAGCTCTTTGTGCAACCTTCTGGCGACTTCGATCACCGTAGTGCCCTTCTTCACGACGAGCGGCTCCTTTGACGGCTCCTCCCCGGGCTCCTTCGTGTAAACTCTAATCACCTCTAACGCCTCGAAGAGGGCCCTCTTTATGTTGTCCACGTCGCTCGGGTCTATCGACTTCTTACCGTTCCACTCAAAGGCCTCCTCACTCACTACAACAGCGTTTTTATAGCTCGCCGACTCGAATAAGGCCCTTTCCACGTCATCTAGCGTTACCTCACCGTAGATTTTGACGATTCCGGCCTTTATGCCGTAGCTCTCCAAAAAGGACTTGAGCCTTTTTTCGTCGAACCCCAGCATTTTTCCCATCACGACTATCCTCAGTCCGCTCCCGTACCTGTTCCGCTCTATCAGCACTCTCCCTTTCGGTTTAACGAAGAAGACGTTATTGGACTCGAAGAACTTCAGGAGATCCAGGAACTCCTCTTTATTTTTTACAGCGAAGAGTACGGCGTCAGCGTTCCTCGCGAAGGCTATTATTCTGGTCTGCCAGGCCCTTGACTGCAAAGAGTAAGACGGTGGGTTAATGACCTGGATCCCCACGTCTTCATAGTAGGTCATTCCAGGTACTGGAAGGGTCTCAGGTTCATCTGTCACCCCTGCTAGTTCTACCATAAGCCTCTTCCTGAGTTCGTAGTCGCCGACCATCAAGGCTTGGCCTGCACCTTCTTTCTCTATAAGTATCTGAAGTCCTCTTCCTGATGACTTAGACTTTCTTCTCTCTAGTTCCGCCTCCTCTCTGAGCTCCGCGAGCCTCCTCTTGGCCCAGTAAACTAAGTTCTCCGTACCCTTGTGCTTCGGCACGGCGCTCAGGAACTCCTCTAGGGCCCTGATCTTCTCCTCTGTAGTCCTAGCTTCCATGTACTTCAGCCACTTGGCTTTAGCCTCCGCAGGGAGGTTCGTGACCATAACGATCAGCCCTTCTCTATATATTCGTCAGGGGCCAGGTCTTTTAGCGATTTCCAGGATTTCCTCACGATCGCAGGCAAGTGGCCGTGAGCCGAGTAGAACTCTCTTACCCATTTTCTAGTCCTCTCATCTGAAGGGTATCCACTGCCGAAGTCGCCCCATTTCTCAGCCAGTCCCTTGATTATGGAGTCCCTAATCACTTTGGCCACAACGCTTGCCGCGCCCACTACAACGTACTTGGCGTCGGCTTTCTCCTCAATTATCACTTTCTTGATTCCCAACCAGAACGTTAGATAGACCTTAAGGGGGTCTGCGTTACCCACCTTGTCTATGTAAACTTCTTCCACAGTGTCTGCCTTGCTCAGGTTCGCGATTAGGTTCTCTAAGGCGTCATATGTCAAGGCGTTGAGGTTGTACTTATCCAATATGGGAGGAGGAATTACGGCGAAGCCGTAAGCTTTTGTGCTTTTCAGTATCTCGGGGAATAGCCTTTCCCTGGTCTCAGGAGTCAACTGCTTACTGTCCTTAACGCCGAGGTCGGCCAGGACTGGAATCACTTCCCTGTCCAATCCCAGGCAGCTAATGACTAAAGGGCCGATAAGTGGCCCTCTTCCGGCCTCGTCGCAACCCACTATCATACTCTTATCGATATTACTAGCTTGGCGACTCTTTTTCCGTCTTTTACCCTCTCGTTCTCGAAGGTCTCCTTAACTTCCGCTTCCCTATACGCCGACACGAAGGAGGACACCAACCTTTTAGCTGAGCTCTTGTTCGCGAAGTAATAGTCGACTCCTTCCTTTCCCTCCACGACGTCCGTCAGGTAGTTGATTAGGTCAGAAGTAATGAAGGACTCGAAGAGGCTCCTCTTCTCAGCGTCAACGCTACCGCTCTTAAAGCGTAGCTGTATTTTCGCTTCATATCCACCTCCTTTCCTCCTCATGCAAACGTCGCAAAGGGTCATCTGTATCCCGAGGAGGACGTCTTTTCTGACCTCGACCGGCTTCCCAGCCAGTTTGCCCCGTATTATCAACGTAGCGTAATTCCTACCCCCAACGTCTTTCCACACCCTCTCGACTTCCACCTCGTATTCGCCTAAGTGACGATCCACCTTGATCTTCGGCACCGCCAACTTCCACACGTACTCGAAGAGGGGATTCTCAGTGGTCGGTTTGACCCACTTTCCTCCCGTCCACATTGAGCCACAAACCTTACATAGCTTACC
>CAYRZA010000085.1:0-4325 GCA_964428675.1 uncultured Desulfurococcales archaeon
ATAATCCTGTGATGAGCGGTGAACCTGATCCGTGATGATTACCACCGGCGCTGAGGTCTTTCCGCTCCTCCTGTCCCTGGCAATTGCGGTTCAAATCGCTCTAGAGCAAAGGGCCTTCACCTGCGGGTCTAGGCCGTTAAGCGGCAGGGTAGCGATAATATTACCGGTGAAGGGTCTAGACCCAGCACTGGACTCTACACTTTCTTCTCTAGAGTCTCAGGATTACGAAGATAAGGAGATAATAGTCGTGGTCGACTCTCTTGACGACCCGGCGATCGGCGTCGTCAAGAAGCATAAGGTTAGGCTCTTGCTGAACTCCTGGCCTTGTAGTAACTGTAGCGGTAAGGTCGCCGCGATGTTGACAGCACTAAGGGAAGTGAATGCCGACTACTACGTCTTCGTCGACTCAGACACGATTTACCCTCAAGGCTGGCTTAGGTGCACGCTCTCCTTGCTGGAGCCCGGGAGGTCAGTAGTTACCACTTTCTCCTGGCCAAGTCCAATCAGGTTCAGCTTCAGTAATGCGATACGCTCAGGGTTCTGGACTCTGGGCTACGAGTCGATGTACTCAGCAAACCATAGGTTCCTCTGGGGAGGTTCTATGGCTTTCTCTAGAGAGTTCTTCGACGAGTCTGCACTCAAGGCCCTAGAGTCCGCGTGGTGCGACGACTGCACTCTGGGCTCTGTAGCGAAGAGTAAGGGATACAGAATTGAACTCTCTAGAGTCATTCCACTGAACGTTTTCGACGAGAGCGACCTAATCGAGTTCCTCAGGAGGCAGACCCTGACCGTTTACCTCTACAGCAGGAAAGGCCTAGTCGCGTTCGTTGTAGTCTGGTCGTCAGTTCTCGTCTCCCTCGCGCTTTCAGTCATATCGCCTTTAGCCCTCTTACCCCTAGCGCTTTGGATTACTAAGAACTTGGTGAGAGCCCTTAGGGCGAAGGCTAGTCCACTCCCTGCACTGTTTTCAGTGGTGAGCGCCACTTTAGTCCTCTTTCTGTTGCCTTGGTTCTTGAGGTCGAGGGAAGTGAAGTGGAGGGGCAGGAAGATAAGGGTAAGGTGATGGGGCGAAGCTAGCCCAAGCCAGTAAAGTTCTGCGGGGTCACCTAGGCGGGGTAATTCCCTTTTTCTCGTAAATTTTTCTTGAAACTTCTTCTGCTATTTCGTAAAGTTCAGGGTACATTTCCCTTAGGCCCCTCTCCAGGGCATCTTTAGCTACCCTGCTCATCTTGAACCCGGGGACAGTGTTGTATAGGTACTGTAAGAGAAGGAATGCGGGGTAGCTCCAAACCCCTATTTTAGGGTCCCTGTCGGCAAACCTCTCCATTATCCTTATCGCTTCTCCCCTGTCTACTGTCTTCCCTCCGCGCTCTTGAGTGTCATGACCTAGAGTGTTCTGCGGAAGACTATTCGCTGGCTCAACCTTCCCTTCAGGCCCTTCAGTCCTCTCTATAGCCTGTAGAGTGCTCATTCCTCCTTCTGGGCTCTTCGTTTCGCTCTCTAAACTCTTCACAGGTTCGCTCTGGGTTACGTTACTCTGGAGTTGAACGGTCTCGGTTCTACGCTCTAGACTGCTCTTCGAAGGGGCTTGAGTGTTCAGCCCAGACTCCTGAGTTTGCGCTCCACCCTCTGGTTTATCCTTACTGGACTCTTCCCTCTTCCTTCTCTTTAACAATAAGTCCAGTTCGCTCACGAAGTCACCACCTTCGCTAAAGCCTCGAAGGCCGGGGCTATCCTCTGCTTCTTAATCCTCACTTCTTCGTACTTCACCGCTGGGACGCCGAGTCTAGAGGCTTCGGTGAAGAGCTTAGAGGGTGGAACGAAGAGCTCAACGGACTTGAGGTTCTCAGCGTTAAGCTGTACCGGTTTGGTCGACATGTTCGTGAAAGCCAACGCCTGCTTCTTCAGCGACCCAAGCCTGTCGTTGAGGTTCTTAGTTACTTCCAGCGTTAGGGGGTGTGGGGTTAGCGGAACAACTATCTTATCTCCAGCTATCATCGCGGAGACCGAAAGGGTACCAAGGTTAGGCGGGGTGTCTATCACTAAATAGTCGAAGGACTTAGACAACTCCTTTATGCCTTGTACTATGCTTTCGACCTCGCCGCTCAGTTCCAAATTGAGTAGGCCCACGTGGGCGTAGAACAGTTCTATCCCGTGGACGTTTACGCTTCTCTCCCCGAGCTTGAGCTCCGACTTCACCCTCCTGACTCCTAAGGAAGCCGTACTCCCGCCTTCAGGGTCCAAGTCGAGGAGGGCGACGTTGTGCGACTTGGACAACACGTAAGCGAGGTTAACCGAGGTTGTCGTCTTTCCCACTCCGCCCTTTTGATTAACGACGGTTATTATCACGTTCTAGAGTCTTAACTCTCGAGAGCGTTAATAAACGGTCTTGCCGTAACGCTACTCCACCAGGTCGACCGGATGAACGGGCTTAAGGCCCATCCTGAGGAAGCTCAGAGTGCAGACCGGGTTACTCGAGACTATGTACTCTGCACCCGTCTTGAGGGCCTTTTCCTTTTTAACCTTTGCCACCTCCTCGCTCAGCTCTGGGTTCAAAACGAACGTCATCCCGCCGGCACCGCACTCGAAGTTCGGCTCGTCCATCTCCACTATTTTCGCCCCTATCCTCATGAGGAGTTCCCTCGTATACCTCCCCAGGCCGTGAAGGCTCGCGTGGCAGGGGTCGTGAACTGTGACGAGGACTTGCTTTCCTTTTACCTCCAAGCCCCTCTTCACCACGAACTCCGCGAAGTCATAGGCCTCCAGCCCGTTCTCCTTCATGTGTGCGGTGCAGTTGCTCGAGAGGGAAACTATGGGCCTGCCCTTGGCCTTCCTCCTCAGTTCCTCTATCAGTTCCTTCGCCCTCTCCTCTTTTCCGGAGTGCAAATGTGCGAGCCCGCAACAACCGTTTACTATTTCCACCTTAATCCCCCTCTCCCTGAAGAACTTGACCGCCTTCTCGACCTGATCCCTGAAGAGCACCGAGGTTATACAGCCAGGGAATAGGACTATCTGAGCGCCTTCGTCCTTGTGCTCTAAGGGCTTACTGGGCTCAGGGATGTAAGTGTGCTTCTTCCTGAGGGCTTTTACTGCTATGGCCAAAGCGCTGGGGTTCTCGACCACCTTGGCCACGTTGGCCTTCCTGAGCCTCTTAACGGCTTCGACGTAGATCCTCGAGTACAGCACTCCACTGGGGCAAGCAGCCTCACATCTCCTGCAGAAAAAGCAGGTCTCGAAGACGTCCAGGCTTAATCCCAGGCGGAAGGCCGTTATCCTCCCCCTGGGCGATAGGAGTTCGTTCCTGGTCACTACGTAAGTGGGACACGACTCTAGGCAGAACCCGCAGTGAACGCACTTGAGGGCCTCCTCTTCGGCTAATCCCATTCCCACATCACCTTCAAGTAATCGTTAGTTGGCCTGCAGGAGCGCTCGGGCAACGTCTTGCAGGGGTTCATGAGACCCTTTGGGTCAAAAGTCTTTTTCACCCTTCTGAAGACGGCGAGCTCGACCTCATTATAGTAGTCCTTCAACACGCCGAGCTTCTCTATTCCTATCCCGTGCTCTCCAGACGGCACTCCGCCCATGGAGATCGCGAGCCTCTCTATTTCCAGTCCAGCCCTTATGGCCCTCTCCACGCTGTCCTTATCGTTAGGGTTGAAGGAGATTAGGGGGTGAAGGTTTCCGTCACCAGCGTGAAACACGTTGGCTATATAGACCTTGTATTTCTCCGCTATCTCCCTTATCTTCTTGAGGGCCTCAGGCAGCTGTCCCCTAAGCACGTTGCAGTCGAGAGTTAGGTAAGCCGGGGCTATGGTAGCCATGGCCGGGAAGGCTCCTTTCCTGGCGCTCCAGAGCCTAGACTCCTCCTCCCTTGTCTTAGGCACCACTACATCTGCACCGAGCTCCTCAAGGACTTTCCTGACTCTATACTCTTCCCTCTTCACCTCATCTTCAGTCCCGTCGAGCTCTACTAGCAACATCGCCTCCACCTCCGGTATGCCGGCCTTGTACCTGCTCCTTTCCACAGCCCTTATTGAGTTCCTGTCCATGAGCTCCAGGCCGCTCGGCACGACCCCAGCCTTAAATATTCCGACTATCGCCATGGCCGCGGCCTCGAGGCTGTTGAAAAACGCGACCAACGTCTTCACTGCTTCAGGCCTCCTGAACAGCCTAAGCCTGGCCCTCAAGATTACGCCTAAAGTGCCCTCTGCCCCCACGAAGATGGACTTCGGGTTGAGCAATGGGGATGTCGTTAGCTCCTCTATTTCACCGTTCGGGAGGATCACCTTTACCCCTAGAACGCTCGAGTAAGTGGGGCCGTACTT
>CAYRZA010000086.1:0-4317 GCA_964428675.1 uncultured Desulfurococcales archaeon
TATCATGTTCTTAGGCATATATATCTATTTCACGTCCGCTTGGACCTGTCAGCCTTCAGAGCACTTACCCCCTGCAACCTCAGGCCCTCATATAACATCATTACGTCCCTCTTCACCGACCTTAGGTCGACGTATGTCTTAGCAGTCTTGTAAAGCAACTGGACGCTGACTATTGAGAACCCGACCAGCGCGCCGAGGAGCATGTACGTGACGGGACTTTGAGCTATTACTACGTCAAAGTGTATCACGATTCCGTAAGTCAGGGCAAGGAATAAAGCAAGGCCCGAAACCGTCAGGCCCTGGCGTAGGCTCTCCCTGAAGACCTTGAAGCTGTACGTTAACTTCTTCCTAAGGGCGAAGGACTTGCGCAATAGTTTTAAAAGAGTTGCATTGGAGCTCAGAGACTTCCTCACGGCGCGCTCGAAGTCCTTTGGCGAGCCCAAGTCCAGCGATGAGGCTACCGTCATCTCGGCCAGCTTTTCCCTGAAGACCTCGCTGGATACTGTCCTTATCAGGCTAAGGTAAATTATGAAGTCAATGAGGCTGACGGTCTTCCTGAACAGTTTAACCGTCCTATTGAGCCTTCGGAAGTAGACCAAGAACGCGAGGAATGAAAACAACAACGACGATATTATGTATGTGTATGTCTCGATCAACAGGCCTTCTGTTACGCTTATCAAAGCTCCTCTAATTCTTTGTACAACTCTTCCATGATTAATAATAATTTCGATTCGAGCTTAGTGTACTCTTTCATTAACTCCAGCACTTTCCTCCCCTTCTCCGTGAGCTCATATCCCCTTTCCGTCTCCTCAATCAGCCCCTTCTCCTTCGCGTATATTAAGTAGTTGTTGAGGCCACTCGCGCTCAGGCCCATGTTCTTCAAGAGAGTCGACTTGCTGTTATACCCCTTGCTGACGTTCTCCAGCAACTCCCTCACTATGTCCAGCCTGCTCCTCCTCGTGTGCATCCCTTGATGATATATCTTTTTGTTGTCTATTTATACTTAGCTTAACCTTCCTCTTCGCTTCAAGGATGAGGGAAAGGGCAGCTGCCTCGTCCTTGCCCAGGAAGGTCTCCACGGCTTTCACCGCGTCTTCCGTTATTTCCTCCAAGCCCACCAGGTCTAACTTAAGCTTGGAGAAGAGGGGCTGGTTGAGCCTTTCCAACGACTCCACGAACTCGGGCACGGTGACCTCCTCGTGATCGCCCAACAGGTTTATCAACGCCGAGCCGACTAGAGCGTAGAGTTCGAGCGTGAGTCTCTCCTCGAGTGCCCTCCTGTCGGTCCCCTTTTCCAGCTCCGCCTTGACGTCTTTAAGTCTCTTCAAGTAGGCAGCTATCCTCTGCTTCTGGATCTCCAAGTTAGCTAGGGCCTTCCTCAAGTCCCTATTGGCTATCAACCTCACCTTGCTACCGTCTACGAAAGTGGTCACGTAGCCCCTCTCTATTAGCCTCCCCAGCTCCTCTGATATCCTCTCCCTGCCGAGGAGGGGGGAAAGGGTGCTGTAGAGTTCTCCCATGTCAACCCCTTCGGGACCCCTCGAAGCTATGGCCATTAGGATCATTCTGGCGACTTTCCCCATCACTTCCATCTTCTCACCTCGTTGACGGCCCAGTCTGGTAATTCGTAGTCAGCGGAACTCACTATCTCGTCTATGTGCTCCCTCTTTTCGGACTTAGGGATGGGCAGGGCCTTCCTCTTTACGTAAGCCAGGGCCAAAGTGGTGGGGGAGACGTTGAGCTTCTTCGCCAACTCCAACACCCTCTTGTCGCTGTAAATCGCCCCCTGGGCCAACGGGGAGTAGGCTATTACTTTGACCCCGTTCCTCTCGGCTATTGGCAACACGTCCTCTTCAGCCTTCCTGTTTAAGACGTTATATTCGACCTCGTTTGCCTCTATCTCGTATTTGGACACGCTAGTTATCGCGTCCTCGAAGAGCTCCCCCTCGAAGTTGCTCACCCCTATGCAGTTTACGTAGCCCTGGTCGACTAGCTCCTCCATAGCCCTAATGCTTTCCTTCAGCGGAACCCTAGGGTTGGGCCAATGGATTAATAACAAGTCTACGTACTTCACATCCAACCTCCTCAAGCTCGCCATGGCTGATGCCTTGAGCTTCGAGGGCTCCAAGTGGTTCGGCCATACCTTAGTGATTATTACTAGCTTCTCCCTGTCGAAGTCCTTTATGGCCCTACCCACTAGCTCCTCCGCGTGCCCATCGCCGTACATCTCTGCGGTGTCGATTACGTTTATTCCCCTCTCCAGGGCGTACTTAATGGCCTCTATCCACTCGTTATCCTTGCTAGTGTCCCTAGTCCAATAGCCCCCGCCTATTCTCCACGTCCCGAACCCTATCGGGAACACCTTCTTACCGCACAGCTCTTTTATCATTCGTAATCGAATTCGGAGTGAAACGATTTATGATTTCGGCCCCAGGGAAGGTGCTCTGGATAGGGAGCTATTCGGTAGTCTTCAACGGCATAGGCCACGTAATAGCGGTCAACAGGAGGGTCAGGTGCGAGGCCAGGCCCTCGGACGAAATCGAGTTCGAGACGAGCTACGGGGTTTTCAGGGGCAGGGGTAACGACCTCATCGAGAGCGTGATTTCGGTGCTCAAAGAGGAGTTCGGCGACTTGGGGAAGTTCAGGGTAAAGCTCTATAACGACCCGGACTTCCAAGTGGACGGAAAGAAGACCGGGCTAGGCAGTTCCTCGGCAGCCACGGTAGCGCTAACCGCATGCCTTTACGAGGAGTTGACCGGGAAGCTAGACCTTAATGAGGTGCACAGGTTAGCTCAGAAGGCTAACTTCTTGAGGCAGAAGGGCATAGGGAGCGGGTTCGACGTTGCGGCCGCGGTTTACGGCTCAATAGTTTACAGGAGGTTTACGTCTCTGGAGAAAATGGACTGCTACTGTGAGCCCCTTAGGCTCGGGAAATATCAAATGGCCTTAGCCTTCCTGGGGGAGAGCGCTGAGACCGTAGGGCTCGTTAAGAAGTTCGTAGAGGCTTCAAATAAGGATGAGTTCAAGAAGTACATGGAGAAAATAGAGAGGGAAAACGAGTGGGCCATAAAGTACCTGAAGTCCGGCAGGATTTACGCCGCTGCCCAGCACCTGAGGGTCGCGAGGGGACTGCTGAACGCCCTTGCGAAGAGGATAGTAGGAGTGGAAATAGAGACCCCGCAAACGATGAGGTTGGAGAGCATCGCTTACGCCAACGACGCTATAGTCGCCCTCTCTCCAGGGGCTGGAAGGGAGTCAGTATTCGCGATCGCGGAAGACGTGAGCAAAATCGTCGAGGCCTGGAAGAGGGAAGGAGTTAAAGTCATTACGCTCGAGGAAGACGGGGGTCTTAGGCATGAGGAGGGCGATAGCTGAGGCCCCCTCTAATATAGCTATAGTGAAGTACTGGGGCAAGAGGGACGAGAGGCTTAACTTGCCCTTGAACAGCAGCTTCTCCGTAAGCCTAGAGGCCCTTAAGGTCAGGACTGAAGTCCAGGTAGAGGACGGCGCGGGAAAGGACGAACTTTACATAAACGGGAAGAAGGTAGAAGGGGAGGACTTCGAGGACTATGCAGGAAGAGTAATCAGGGAGTTCAGGAAGCTCTACGGGGACTTTCACGTAAAGATAGTCTCCGAGTCGAACTTCCCGCAGGGGGCTGGGCTGGCCTCCTCCGCTGCCGGAATAGCCGCGCTGACCTTCGCCCTCAACGAGGCCCTGGGGCTCTCATTAGACCAGAGGTCGCTTTCCAGGATAGCGAGAATAGGGAGCGGGAGCGCGTGCAGGAGCACCGCGGGGGGTTTCGTACTCTGGGAGAAAGGAGAGAGGGACGACGGGAGCGACAGCGTCTGCTACCAGGTCTTCCCCGAGACCCACTGGCCGGAGCTGGTAGACGTCATAGGCATAGTTAGGGCCGAGAGGAAGAAGGTGTCCTCCAGGAAGGGAATGCTGAGGGTTGAGAGCTCCGCTTTAATGGAGTGCAGGCTCAGGTTCGTGGAGGAAACTTTACCGAAAGTGATAGACGCCGTCAGGAGGAGGGACGAGCGGGAGTTCTTCTACTGGACCATGAGGCACAGCAACAGCATGCACGCAATAATTTTGGACTCCTGGCCTTTCAACTTCTATCTAAACGACGTGGCCATAAAGGTAATGGAGGAGATAAGCGATTCAGGAATAGCGGGCTACACTTTCGACGCGGGCCCCAACCCTCACGTCTTCACCACGGAAGATCACGTGGACGAGGTGATAGGGATCCTAAAAAGGGTCGGGATAAACGAAGTGGTAGTCTCGAGGGTCGGCGAAGGGCCGAAAATACTCTA
>CAYRZA010000087.1:0-4220 GCA_964428675.1 uncultured Desulfurococcales archaeon
AGTAAGCCCCTCTTCATGAGCTCCTGGGCGAAGTTCACGTGTTGGATTACGACTGACGAACTTAAATCCTTGCGCACCTACGACATTTAGGGCGATTGTCTGGCCTCGTCTCGGTTTACGACCTAACGAGGGAGGACGCAGAGGAGATTTTCGAGGACACAGACCGTAGGCTCACCAAACCGCCTACAAGGGAGTTAGAGGGGGTAATAGTAGCTCTGGCCTTCTTCGAGCCCTCTACGAGGACTTACCTGAGCTTCGAGACGGCAGCGAAGAAGTTGGGGGCAGAAGTGATCGGCTTCTCCTCAGCTGAAGGGACTAGCGTACAGAAGGGAGAGAATTTAGCGGACACCGTTAGGATGATGGAGAACTACGCAGACGTAATAGTCATGAGGCATAAGTACGACGGGGCAGCGAAGTTTGCTTCGAGGATAACTAAGAAGCCAGTAATAAACGCTGGAGACGGGAAGCACGAGCACCCCACGCAGACCTTAATAGACCTCTACACAGTAAGAAGGTACTTCGGCTCTCCCGACGGACTGGTCTACGGCCTCCTCGGCGACCTGAAGTACGCCAGGGTGATAAACAGTCTGCTCAGGGGCCTGAAGCTTTTCAAGCCCAAGATGGTCTATTTGATATCTCCAGAGCTCTTGAGGGTGAGGAAGGAAATCATTGAGGAGCTCAACTATCCCTATAAAGAGGTAGCGGATCCCTATGAAGTAATAGGCGAGGTTGACGTTCTTTACGTGACCAGGATCCAGAAGGAGAGGTTCGCCGACGAACAGGAGTACGAGAAGGTCAAGGAGTCCTACAAGGTCGACTTGAGGTTGGTTAACCAGATGAAGAAGGACGCAATAATCCTCCACGCTCTGCCGAGGGTAAACGAGATAGACAGGAGGGTCGACAGGGACCCTAGGGCGAAATACTTCGAGCAAGCCTCCTACGGCGTTCCAATAAGGATGTCGGTGCTCGTGAAGTACGGTGGTAAGAGATGAGCTTCACCCTCACTGTGAGCAAAATAAGGAACGGGACGGTCATAGACCACATCCCCGCCGGGAGGTCTTTGGCGGTACTGAAGGTACTCGGCATAACAGGGGCTGAGGGCTTCAGGATTGCCGTGCTCATGAACGTTGAGTCGAAAAAGCTCGGCAGGAAGGACATACTGAAGATAGAGGACAAGTACCTGGACGAGAAGGAGACGAATCTAATAAGCCTGATAGCCCCGGAGGCGACAGTAAATATAGTCAAGGACTTCAACGTGGTGGAGAAGAGGAAGCTCAAGCTCCCCGAAAAGGTCGTGGGCATATTGAAGTGCCCTAACCCGTCATGCATAACGAACAACGACCCCGAGGCGACCACAGAGTTCGTCAAGGTCTCGGATAGGCCTTTGAAGCTAAAGTGCGTCTACTGCGAGACCGTAATAACAGAGGGCGATATAGTCAGGCAGGTAGTTGGGTGATGTTCAGTAGGGTAATAGCTGTTCAGAGGCTGAGCGAAATATACGAGATAAAGGTCGAGTTCGAGAGGGAGCCCAGGCCGGGGCAGTTCGTTAGCGTGGTCCTCCCAGGGCCTAAGGAGGTCCCCCTAAGCGTTGGGGACTGGGAAAGAGGGGTGCTCACTCTCTTCGTTGAGAACGAGGGGCTAGCCAAGTCCTTCGGAAGATACGTGCTGGTAAAGGGACCCTTGGGGAGGCCCATAGACCTTCACGGCAGTAGGCTCATCGCTATAGCTTACGGAAACCTCATCTACGACTTGAATTACGTCCTAAAGAGGGCGAAGCAGGCAGGAATGGAGGTCTACGTCAAGTGCTACAACTGCAAGACCGACTACCCTGAGCCGAAAAGCCTGGAAGCTGACCTAATAATAGCTTCAGTGCCGAAAGAGATGTTGAGCGGACTTCCTCCTGGGACTCTGGTCTACGCTAGGTGGGCCAAGATGAACTGCATGATGGGCGTCTGCGGCAAGTGCTTAGTGGGGAAGAGGTTGGCCTGCATTGAAGGGCCTTTCCTGGTGTTGGAGGATGTGGTACAGGGCTAAGTTCGTGTACAACGGTGAAATAGTCGAGGGCTGTATAAACGCGTTCAACGAAATAGTCGAGGTCAGGAAGGAATGCAGGCCTGACGTTGACCTTTCCGGCGAAGGCCTATTGGTGCCAGCGTCGATTGACTTCCACGTCCACCTGAGGGACTGGGGGCTCAAGCATAAGGAGACGGTAATAACTGGGACTAGCGAGGCGGTTTACGGAGGAGTCGGCATGGTAGTGGACATGCCGAACAACTCCCCGCCCGTGAGGGACTATAAGACTGCCCTGGAAAGGCTCACTTTGCTTGACCAATACTCCAGAACCGATTTCAGCATATTCGTCGGGGTGCCAGAGAGCAGGGAGGAGGCCCTGAGAGCGCTGAAGTTACCAATAGCGGGCTTCAAGGTGTTCCCGGAGGACTTGGAGAAGTACGAGGTAATCAAGGGGCTTGACGCCCTGATCGTGCTCCACCCCGAAATACCGAAGGCCTCCTCGTCCTTCAGGAACCTCAGGGCTTACTGGATGGAGCTGGCTTCAGTACTAATGGTGAGCGGAAGAGTACACGTAACTCACTCCACTGGGATTGAAACTATTAGACTCGCCAAGTCCTTGGGCTTCACGGCCGACTTCACACTACATCACTTCCTGGTTGGAGGGGAGAGGGACTGCCTGACCAAGGTCAACCCGCCAATAAGGGACGAGACTACCAGGAGGGGCTTACTGATGGCGTTCTACGAAGCTGACGCCATAGTTAGCGACCACGCCCCCCACTCAAGGGAAGAGAAGGAGCAACCCTACGAGGTCTGTCCCCCTGGGATAGCGGCAGTGTCTTTCACCACCCCCTTCGTCTACTCAATGGTCTTCAAGGGGGTACTGGAGATCGACAGGGCCTTCGACCTTCTTTTCAGGAACGCGGCCAAGATCTTGGGGATCAAGTACGGTGAAATAAAGGAGGGCTACCCTGCGAACTTCGCAATAATTTCTAGGGATAACTGGAGGTACTCGACGAAGTTCAGCAAGGTCACGGAGACCCCGTTCGATCAGTTCCCCTTAGAGGCTAAGGTTAAGTGGACTATAATAAGGGGGAAGGTGGCCTACGATGGCGAGGAGGTTTATCCTGTAAAGGGGCTGAACCCTTATGCGTTTCCTGGGGAGAGAGTTCGATAGAGTGGTCGGAATAGCCTCAGGAGTAGTGCCTCCCGTAAGGGAGATCACGGAGAGGGTGTGCAGGGACTACCGTCCGGCCTTCATAACCTCGAAGACCTTAACGCCGTATCCCGTTGAGCCCCACAGGGCGCCGACGCTCATAAAGTTCCACGATTCATGCTACATGAACGCGATAGGCCTGGGGAACCCCGGAATAGAGGGCGTTAAGGAGTCCCTGGTAGAGGGTTGCACGGTAATCATAAGCGCGGGAGGGGCTAAGCCCGAGGAGTTCGCCGAGGTCGCTAGGGCTTCGAAGGGGTCATTCGCGGTCGAACTGAACGTCAGTAGTCCCAACAGGAAGGGCTACGGGGAGTCCGTGAAGGCCTTCCTGAAGGACATAATATACGCAGTTAAGGGCGCGACTGACCTACCTGTCCTCGTGAAGCTCGGCCCATGGGGTGACGTAGTGGAGTTAGCCGGGAAGGCTTTAGAGTACGGAGCCGACGGGCTCACCCTCATTAACACCCTTAGGGGCAAACTGTACAACATAGACGACGCATCGCCCCTCCTCTCTTACGGCACCGGAGGGATTTCCGGTAGGTGCATTCTCCCCCTTGCTTCCCTCTTAATCTCTCAGGTCTATGCTGAATACGGGGCCGAAATAATAGGCGTTGGAGGCGTTATGAGCTGGGAAGACGCCCTAACGCTCATATATTCTGGAGCCAAACTCGTCGGCGTCGCCACGGCAGTAATCGACAGGGGTTTCGCGGTGATAGGCGAAATAGAGGAAGGCATAAAGCGTTTCCTTAATGAGAAAGGGTTAAAGATGGAAGACGTTATAGGTTTAGGAGTAAAGCGGTGATCTCATGCCGATGAAGGGGAGGGACTTCGAGACCCTCGTGTTCCTGGGGAAGCTCAAGGACGTGACGGTAGTCTACTGCGACGACGAGAAGAAGACCGCCAAAGTCGTGGGTACCCTCGTTACGGGGGAAAATGTGGAGACCGAGTGCATTCCCACTAGGGCCGCGGGGAAGATATCTGTGGTCGCGAAGCA
>CAYRZA010000088.1:0-4181 GCA_964428675.1 uncultured Desulfurococcales archaeon
ACCATCTCCCTGAACTTGCCCTGAGCCGGCATCCAAGCCTCCAGGTCGTACTTCTTGGCCGCACAGGCCCCTAAGTCGCCGGAAGCTATGTTAACCACTCTATAAGGTATCCCGAGGCCCTGGAACAGCTCCTCGGCGTTCGCAATGATCTCCTCGTGATATTTCCAGCTCTCCTCGGGCATGGAGAAGATGAACTGCTCGACCTTGTGGAACTGGTGAACCCTAAATATGCCCTTCAGGTCCTTGTTCGCGGCCCCAGCCTCTTTCCTGAAAGCCGGACTGATGCCCACGACCTTTATCGGTAACTCCTCCACGGGAATGGTCTCCTTCCAATAGAGGGCGGCTATGGGGTGCTCGGCAGTAGCTATGAGGTAAAGGTCCTCGTTCTCTATTTTGTATATCGCGTCCTTGAAGGTGGCCAGGTCTATGACAGCGGAGATTACCTCTCCCCTGAGCATGTAAGGAGGTAAGACCAGCTTGTACCCCTTCTGGGTGAGCACGTCGATCGCGTAAAGCAAGAGGGCGAAGTCAAGCCAGACGAGGTCTTCGAAGAGGTAATAGAACCTCGACCCCGCGACCTCTGAGGCCTTAAGCGTGTTTCCGAGGCCGAGAACCTGCTCGAGCATGTCGGCGTGTCCTATGGGCCTCTTGTCCAAGACCACGTACTCCGCCTTGTGGTCCCCCAACTGCTTGAGGAACTGATCCGCATCGTCCTTATAGACTTTGAACTTCCCCCAAACCCTAATCGGCACGTTGTAGGAGTCGTCCGGGCCAATAGGAACGCTCTCGTGTACCAGGTTCGGTATCTCTCTTAGTAGCTCGTCCCTCTGTCTTTCCACTTCCTCTAGCTCCTTCTCTTTCGCCTCGAGGACCTGGAGAAGCTCCTTGGCCTGCCTCCTGAGCTCCTCCTGTTCCTCAGGCTTAGCCCTAGAGATCTTCATGCTGAGGACGTTATGCTCGTGCCTAAGCTTGTTGACCTCCTGCTGTAGCTCCCTCCACCTCTTGTCCAACTCGACGGCCTTGTCGGCCAAGGAAGGGTCTAAGTACCTCTTCCTTAACGAATCCCTGAGGACTTCTGGGTTCTTCCTTATGGCCTCCAGTATGCTCCAGGACACGTTACAAAATTCAGCGTTAGGATATATTATTGCTGTTTAGTAGTGCTCGCCTGTTCTTCGGGCAGCCCATAAGTCTGGATCCACATCTCCACTATATCATAACCGTAGAGCTGCTTGAACTTCTCCCTCCCCTGTGGGGTCATCATGAGCGGAGTCCACTGCTTCTCCAGGTCTATGTCGACCTGAACGCTCTTCGCCGGAACCGTTTCCCTTACCACCTGCTCCACAGTGTAAATGAGGTCGTCGACGACTGGACAACCGGGAGCGGTCAGACCCATCCTGATATACACGTCGCCCTCGTCGCTTATCTGTACCTCGTAAATCAGGCCTAAGTTGACTATGTCGACCGGGATCTCCGGGTCGTAGACTTGAGTTAGGTTCTCCATTATCTTCTTCTTCCACTCCTCCTTTTCCTGAGGGGTCAGCATGCTTTAACCCAGTTAAAGTGGCTATTCCAAAGAATTTAAATCAAAACAATAATTCGTTAGTGCTCACTTGAGCCCTTTAAGCACGTCTTCAGCACTCCTGTAAAAGCAACTCCTGTTCCCGGTGTGGCACGTCGGGCCGTGGGCCTTCACCTTTATGATGAGGGCGTCGTTGTCGCAGTCGACCCTCACCTCTACGACCTCGTGTATGTGACCGCTCGTCTCCCCCTTCATCCAGAGCCTCTTCCTCGAGAGCGAATACAGGTGGAGCACCCCGGTGGTTAAGGTCTTTATGACCGCCTCCCTGTTCATGCTACCGACCATCAGTACCTCCTTGTCGAAGGCGTCCTGAACTACCGCGATCACCGTGTTGTCTGTATGCCTGTACCAGAGGGAGTCCGCGATCTTTTCGGCCTCTTCTCTGCTCATCCTCACTTCCTGAGCCACCTCACTAGGTTTGCGAAGAAGAGCCCTCCAGTCCTCGAGCTCTTCTCCGGGTGGAATTGTACCCCTACCGAGAAGTCGTTACAGACTACAGCTGGGTATTCGACGCCGTAATAGCTCACCGCCGCGGGCCTTTCAGGAGTGTAAGCGACGTAAGAGTGGACGTAATAGACGTACTTCCCGTTAAGGCCCTCCGTCACCTCGCACCAGCCCAAATCGATCACCTTGTCCCAACCTATGTGGGGGAGCTTAACGTCCCCCTTAATCCTGTCCACTATCCCCTTATACCATCCTAACCCCTCGCTCGCTCCCCCTTCGAACCCCTTTTCGAACATTATCTGCATGCCCAGGCAGACCCCTAAGAACTTGGCCCCCTTCGACTTAGCTTCCTCGATTTCGGCGAGCTTCGACTTAAGGAAAGTCGAGACGGCCGAAAAGGAGCCAACCCCTGGGAAGACTATTAGGTCGTAGTCGCCCCTTATTTCCTGCGACACCTCGACCTGGAAGCCGGCCCTCTTCAGGCCTCCGCTTATGCTGTAAAGGTTTCCAACGCCGTAGTTCACAACGAGGGCCTTCATTTCATCCTCCTCCTCAACTCCTCCATCACGTCTTCAACCCTTATGCCTGAGTCCACCATTAGGACTAGCAAGTGATAAACTAAGTCAGCTATCTCGCTCACCGTCCTCTCCCTACCCTCGCTTAAGTAAGCTACCGCGACCTCCACTGCCTCTTCCCCGACCTTCTGGGCTATGTACGGCCTTCCCCTCTTGAACAGCTCAGCGGTGTAACTGCCATTTGGGAGCTCAAATTTCCTTGACTCTATTATTCTATAAAGCTGGAACATCACGTCACATGTATCGCCTTCCAACGCTCTCACCGTGAGCCCTGAAACCCTCTATTTCGGCCACCTTAACCGCGCTCTCTACTACTTCCCTTTCTGGGTTCTCCGCGGAGGCCACCATAATGGGCTTCAGGAAGTCGTAGACCGTCAGACCTCCCCTGAACTTCGCCCAACGGTTGGTTGGAAGTATGTGATTGGGGCCCGCAGAGTAATCTATGAGGGCTGGAGGCGTTCCGCCAAGGGTTACCGCCCCAGCGTTCTTGACCATTTCGAGAGCTTCGTAGGGCCTCTCCACGTGGAGCGAGAGGTGCTCCGGGGCTATTTCGTTGGCCAAGCTCAGGGCCTCGCTCAGGTCTTTAACCGTTATTACATAATAATCGAAGTCGTCCGACTTCAGCCTCTCCTCCACTTCCCTTGCCAACCTCTCGTCAGTCGATATGAGCACCACGAAGCTCGCCCTACCGTGCTCCGCCTGAGCCCTCATGTCGAGGACGACCTCTTCGACCTTAGCCGAAGAGTCCGCAACGATTACTAGCTCCGTGGGCCCCTCAATCCCGTCTATTCCGACAAAGCTCGAAACCAAGAACTTGGCCGCCTGCACGTAGACGTTCCCAGGGCCGACTATTTTGTCCACCCTCCTAACGGTCTCCGTGCCGTAGGCCAGGGCGGCTATCGCTTGAGCTCCCCCCATTAAGTATACTTCATCAGTACCCACGAGCAGGGCTGCGTATGCTACGGCTGGGTTCAACTTGCCCTCCTTGTTCGGGGGAGTGGCCACCGCTATTTCCTTAACTCCCGCGACCTTAGCCGTAATCCCTGCCATTAGGAGGGTCGAAGGGTAGGCCTTCGCACCTCCAGGAACGTAAATCCCTACCCTCTCTATGGGTTGCCATATGACCCCCCATTTTACTCCCCTAGAGGCCCCCCAGACCTTAGGAGGCCTTATGGTCTCCTGGAACTCCCTTATTTGGTCTGCCATTACGTCCAAGGCCTTCTTCACGTCATCGCTAAGCTTACTCGCCTCCCCTTCCAGCTCCTCCCTGCTAAGCCTGATCCTGCTCAGCCTAACCCCGTCGAACTTCTCGGTGAGCTCGATGAGGGCCTTATCTCCTTCCGTTCTTACTTTCTCTATTATTTCCCTCACCTTATCCAAAACTTTAGAGAAGTCGTTGGGCCTCTCCTTGGGCAGGCTCTTGAGGATCATAGCCTCACCTCGACGCCGTTCTTCCTGAGGAACGCCTTGAGCTCCGGAATCCTTATAACTCCGTCGTGGAACACTCCAGCTGCGAGGGCGGCGTCAACTTCAGTCTCCCTGAAGACCTCAAGGAAGTGCTCCATTTTGCCGGCTCCTCCGCT
>CAYRZA010000089.1:0-1614 GCA_964428675.1 uncultured Desulfurococcales archaeon
TAACTAACCAGGTGATGGCTAGGCCAGACATGTTCTACGGTGATCCCACTCAAGCAGTAGGCGGTCACACTCTATATCACGTCCCTGGCATAAGGGTTCAACTCAAGAAGAGCAGAGGGAATAAGAGGATTGCAAGGATAGTCGACGCTCCTCATTTACCAGAAGGAGAGGTAGTGTTCGCTATAACTGAGGAGGGAGTAAGGGACGCCGAAGAGTGAGCTTTAAGCTAGGGAACTTCAAAGAAGTTACGTGGATAGGCTCTGGGCTCCTTGGAGATCCAAATACGTTGCTTCAACCGCTCAGAAAAAGAATGAAGCCTGTATTTTCTGTGAAGCTATCAAGTTGAGTGACGAGAAAAGTTATGTGGTTTTTAAAGGTAAAAAGAACTTTATAATACTTAATGCATTCCCTTATAATCCAGGTCACATAATGATAGCCCCTTATAGGCACGTGGGAACTCTAGAAGCGCTGGATGCGGAAGAGTCGGCTGAGATAATGGAACTAGTGAAGCTATCGCTTAGAGTATTACGGAGGGTCTATAACCCGGATGGGTTCAACGTTGGCATCAATATAGGTAAGGCTGCAGGTGCCGGGGTCGAGTCACATGTTCACATTCACGTAGTCCCAAGATGGAACGGCGATGCGAACTTCATGCCAGTAATAGCTGATACTAAAGTCTTACCGGAATCATTAGACGACACTTATAAGAAGGTAAAGGAAGCATTTGAAGAAGAGGTGAAGAAGTCCTCGATCACTGAGAAGTGATGAGGGCAGGGTTTTACAGATGTCGGAGACGTTGAAAAGTAATTTCGAGAAAATACTTGAGACTAAGAAATTAATAAGCAGTTATATTCATGAGACTCCTTTAGATTATTCATCTACGTTTTCAACACTTAGTGGGTATAAAATATATTTAAAAATGGAGAATTTACAAAAAACTGGATCATTTAAGGTCAGGGGCGCGTTTTCGAAGCTAATTAGGCTCGTGAAGGAGAACATAGTAAAGAACGGCGTTATCGCCGTTTCTGCGGGAAACCATGCACAGGGCGTCGCTTATGCTGCCAAAACCTTAGGTGTCAATGCTGTAATAGTTATGCCGGAGTTAGCTCCAGTGTCAAAATACTTGGCCACTAAGGCCTATGGGGCTGAGGTAATCCAATACGGAAGATTCCTTCACGAGAGCATGAAGAAAGCCGAAGAACTAATAAGGGAAAGGGGTCTGGTGCTGATTCATCCTTATGACGACATCGAGGTAATATGGGGGCAGGGAACTTTAGGGCTTGAGCTCCCGGCACAGGATTTGGACGCTGTAGTAGTTCCAGTGGGCGGGGGCGGTCTGATTTCAGGGATAGCCTTGGCCATGAAAGCTAGGAACCCAAATATCAAAATTATTGGTGTACAATCATCAGCATCACCATCTCTTAAAGTATCTAAAAGTTTGAGAAGATTAGTAGAGATAGAGCCAAGTTTTTCTATAGCTGACGGAATATTAGTTAAGTCGCCCTCCGAGCTAACGTTCCGTTTTATTGACGAGTTCGTAGACGATATAGTCCTTGTAGATGACTTCGAAATAAGTAATGCCATCTATTTGTTGCTGGAGAGGAACAAAACAGT
>CAYRZA010000089.1:1714-4158 GCA_964428675.1 uncultured Desulfurococcales archaeon
GGGAAACGTGATAGAGGTCGTGCACGACAGGGTGAGTTCGGACGTGCCGCCTGGCTATACAAAAATCTATATAACATTCGAAATATCTTCGCAGGAGTCTCTCGACGCGTTGTTTAATAGGCTATTATCAAAAGGGATAGTGGCGACCATCGTGAGCTAGGCAAATTTTTAACTGAAGTGAGTAGTTGTTCACGATCCCAGTTGGAATTTACTATCTGGGTCCAAAAGGCAGTTACTCTTATGAAGTAGCCAAACGGCTGAAAGGTAAGAAAATCGAGGCAAGAACAATTACTGAAGTATTCGACCTAGTAGAAAACAGTAACGGAATCGGAGTAGTGCCAATAGAGAACTCCATTGAAGGTCCTGTAAATGAAACCCTAGATAATCTATTCATGAGAGACAACATATTCGTAGTACGTGAAATAGAAATACCGATTAGAATAGCGCTCTGTGCTAACAAGGGGATTAAAAATATTAACGAAATTAAGAGGCTCTACGCTCAGCCATATGCGTATTCCGAAGCGAAACCGAGCATCGAAAAGTTCATTAAAAATCTCGAAGAGCTGATACCGGTCGAAAGCACTTCTAAGGCTGCTATAATGGCCTCTAAAGATCCTTATGGAGCTGCTTTATGTTCAGAATTCGCTGCACGCCTCTACAAACTTAAGGTTTTACTCGAGGATGTACAGACGGGACCCAACTTCACTAGGTTCTTCATAATATCTAAGCGTCTTAGAGTCAGAGGGTCAAAGACGTTAGTGTTTATCACCGTTCCTCATAAGCCTGGAGGTTTATATAAAGCTTTAGAGAAATTCTTCAGACATAATATTAACTTAACTATGATATACTCGAGGCCCCTGAAAACGATCCCATGGAGGTATTACTTTCACATAGAGTTCGAAGGATCCTTGAGCTTGGGAAAAGTCAGGAGGGCTATAGATGAGCTAAAAGAATATGTCGAAATACTCAAAATTAAGGGAAGCTTTGTCAGATCACAATACCAGGCTTGAGGTTCTCCGTGCTGAAGAGGATCATATAGTTTTTAACGTCAAGCTCACTAACAATGTTCCTCGCTACATCTAGTATTAATCTTTTTGACTTCGCATGTAACATAGCGTAACATAAGTAGTCCCAAGGCTTGTCAGAGCTTCTGAGGACTACATGGGTCGTTTCCCTGATCCCGGCCAGCTTTTCACAGCTCTCGACTAGGTTGTTCGACGATATCATTAGCATTCCGTTTTCCTTTATGCCGACCTTTTCACCGTTTAACGTCGCACCGTAATCCCGAATGGCGCCCCTATCTCTAAGCTTCGATATTATGTCCAGCAGGTCGTCTTCTGTCATTCCTAACCTGTCTGCCAATTCTTTGAAGGGTCTAGGTACTAAGGGCAACGGGTACGACAAGGCCTTAAGTACTTCTGTATCCACATCAACCTTTCCCTCATCTCTAGGCACGTAGCCCTCACTATAAGAAATTCCCCTAATTACGTCGAACTTTACGCTCAACTTCAGCGTCTGTTCAGAGTACAATATTACATATTCTATCGCGCCCACTTCATCCATGAGACTCTTTATTTTATTGTTCAGAGAGTCTCTATTCTCTGCCTTAATTACGTACCACACGTTATACCTGGGATGGGTTCGGATATAATTATGGGTTATCTCTTTTATTCCAAGAGCTCTTCTTCTAAACAAATCTATTTTATTTTCAGGAATTCTAGCAGCCACAAGAGCGCTGTCCATCCCCTTTGCGCGGAAGCTCACATACATGCCTATCCTTTTCACTATACCATCATGAATGTAATTCTTGATTTTTTCTAACAATTCGGTTTCTGTCAATCCGAAACGTTGGGCTAAAACTTTGTACGGCTCTTTATCTAGTGGAAAATCATATTCTAACGCCATCAGGATCTCTTTATCTAGGTCGGAAAGAACCGTCATACTTGACCATAATGTTCGAGGAGACCTAAATAAGCCAGTATAAAAGCTGGTTTAATAAGAATAGTAACAGAAAATTGGTCGGCCTAATACAGTCCAAGCTTCATTCCTATTCCTCTTGCTGCGATAACTCCAGTTGCCGCGGCGACGTTTATACCCCTTGATAGTCCTACTCCGTCGCCTGCCACGAATAAATTATCTACTACTGTTTCTAGGTTACTGTCAACTACTGCTTTCATACTATAATACTTTATTTCTGGAGCATATAGCAGTGTATTCGACGAGTAGATTCCAGGGGCTATTGTATCTAGGCGTTCAAGACCCTCAAGTAAATTACTGACAACACGATAAGGTAGGCCCATGCTTATGTCTCCTGGCGTTACGTCCCTCAAGGTCGGTTTTACAGTGGATCTGTTGATTCTATCCCACGTGCTCCTTCTTCCCTTTTCTAGGTCGATTAGCCTTTGAATTATTGGCCTTTCACCTCCTAATCTCGTCATCAATCT
>CAYRZA010000090.1:0-4157 GCA_964428675.1 uncultured Desulfurococcales archaeon
AGAGAATGGGCCCGCTGGGATTTGAACCCAGGACCTCCGCCGCGTCAGGGCGGCGTCCTAACCAGGCTAGACGACGGGCCCGTTCATATTCTTTTCTTGGTGCCCTTAAATAAGTTACGTTATCTTTATCGCCTCACCTATCTCGGGGGCTATTACCTCAAGTCTCGGAAACCCCCTCTTTACCTTCTCTCTTTCAATTAGTCTCATGAAGCTCGCTATAGAAGCCCTCTCGCCGTGGTTAAGGATCAGCTTCTTGGGCCTCGGCGTTAGATTAGTTATGAAGTTTAAGAGTTGCCTCCTGTCGGAGTGCCCAGAGAAGCCCTCTATTGGTACCCTCTCCATGGCGACCTTTATGGTCTCCACCTTGCCCTCTCTGTTTATCAGCTGTACCTCTGGCGCCCCATCCCTGACTTTCCTCCCTAAAGTGCCCTCCGCTTGATAGCTCACGAAAACTATAGTATTTCTGGAGTCGGGTGCGAGGTGCTTGAAGAACTCCACCGCAGGCCCTCCGTTCAGCATGCCGGAAGTCGCTATTATTATGGAAGGTTCCCCCTGGGCTATGTCTTCCCTGAAGCCCTCTATTCTATGGAAGTGCTCCGAAAGGAACGGGTTCTCGTCCTTCCTCAGGATCTCATCCCTCAGGTCCTTACTGAGCATTTCAGGGTAGGCGTTGTGTATGTTAGTTATTTCGTCCACCATTCCAGTTATGTAAACTGGAACTTCAGGGATCAGCTTCCTCTTCATGAGGTCGTTTATTACAAGCATTATTTCCTGGCCTCTCCCCACTGCCAGCACAGGAATCAAGACTTTCCCTCCCTTGTTTATCGTTCTGTTTATAGTATCCATCAGCGTGGCCTCAGCTTCATCCCTCGACTGTTGTTCGGAAGCGCCGTAAGTAGTCTCCATTATCACCGCGTCGAGCTTGGGCGCGTTTATTTCGTCTGCGGCCCTATCCAATAGTCTCGTCCTTGCATACTTGAAGTCCCCAGTATATAGGATGTTGTACTTCCCTTCACCTATGTATAGGTGCACCATAGCGGAGCCCAGTATATGGCCCGCGTTGTAGAAGGTTATCTTAACGTCAGGAGCGATGTCGGTCACCTCACCGTAATCTAATGTTATGGTGTGAGTTAACTGGGCTCTCACCTCCTTCGCAGTGTATGGTAAAGGTCTTCCCTCCTTCTCAGCGACGTCGAGTGAGTCCAACTGCATAAGTGCCATTATGTCCCTGGTGGGCTCAGTCACGTAGACCGGTCCATTGTAGCCGTACTTGAAGAGATAAGGAACCATACCGCAGTGATCTAAATGTGCGTGAGTCACGACCACTGCGTCAAGCTCTTCTAATTTTAGATCGAGATCGAGCCTAGGGAAGAAGTTCGGCCCCCAGGTCTGCGAGGGGTTGAGGCCGACGTCGAGTAAGACCTTGCTTTCTGGCGTCTCGACTAAGATGGCAGATCTCCCCACCTCTTGAAAGGCCCCAAGACCTATTATCCTGAGGTCGCCGCTCTTGTATATTACGTCCCTATGTATTCTCTCCCCGAAAAGCCTGAGGTTATTCGCCCTGTCTTCGGACTCAGAGTATAAATAGCTCAGCACGTTGTCTATTGTTCTAGACCTTATCGGCGGCTCCCTTACTATTACTGCTCTCCAACCTGTCTCAGTGAAGATCTTCTGCTGTATCGCACCCCCTTTGCCTATAACGAGTCCAGGTTTCTTGGCCTTTATTAGGACCTCGCCCAGCTCCTCGTCGAACTTTATATCGACTATCTGTGCCTCTGGAGGAACCAACGATTTTATAATTTCTGCTGCTGTTTTCTGATCTTTTCTTGCTTTCTCAGACGCCTTAATTACAATTCTCTTCTTTATTTCTTTAGCAACTTTCTTAACTACGTCCTGACTCACCGTATTGGGGTTCTCCACGTAGACGGCTATCTCAGGTCCTTCGAACTCTATTCTCGTAATCCTGGCTTCCTTGGGAAAGTTCTGATATATCGAAGTTATTATTCTAAGTCTAACTCCGCCTTTAATGCTCAATATTCTCACCTAAAGCACTTAAGGGGAAAGTAGCGAGTATGGGCTTAACATTATAATATTTAAATGTTTAGGCATAGTGAGAGTTGAGCAAAGTCAACGGGGTACATGTAATAGAGCTGCCGAAGAAAATAGTAGTAGGAGAGGGAGTTCTAGAGGATCTCAACAAGTACATAAAGGAGCTGAACGTGAAGGGCCCAGTATTGGTTGTTACCGGCCCAATAGTGAAGAAGTTAGCAGAGGAGAGACTTCTTCCTGGGCTGGACTTCAAGTATGAAGTGATAGAGGTCTCGAGGGCTGACGTGGCCTCAGTACAAAGGGTAATAGATTTCGCTAGATCATTCCAACCATCCTTCATAGTGGGCTTCGGAGGGGGCAGCGTAATCGACGTTGCTAAGTACTCCGCGTATCAGTTGGACGTGCCGTTCGCCAGCGTCCCTACAGCACCTTCTCACGACGGGATAACCTCGCCCTTCGCGTCGATTAAGGGCTTAGGCAAGCCGACCTCCGTCAAGGCCAGGGAGCCCCAGCTCATATTGGCCGACATCGACGTCCTGAGCTCCGCCCCTAGGAGACTAATAAACGCGGGCATCGGTGACTCGGTGGGGAAGATAGTAGCCGTTAGGGACTGGATGTTGGCGTCTAGGCTTAAGGGAGAGTACTACGGTGACTACACCGCTTCCCTCTCACTACTCTCGGCAAAGCATGCCCTCAGTTGCACTAACGTAATTAACAAAGACCTGAAGAAGGGCGTGAGGGTTCTCGTCGAGGCCTTAATAAGTAGCGGCGTCGCGATGGCTATGGCCGGAACCACGAGGCCTGCCAGCGGATCGGAGCACCTATTCGCTCACGCAGTGGAAATGCTAATGCCAGACGTCGCGCTTCACGGCGAGCTAGTGGCCCTGGGCACTATAATGATGGCCTACCTCCATGGCCTCAACTGGAAGAAGATAAGGAGGGCTTTAAAGAGGGCCGGGCTTCCGGTTAAGGCTAAGGAACTCGGCATACCAGACGAGGTCGTAATAAAGGCCTTGGCAATGGCACACTCCATTAGGCCTGAAAGGTACACCATTTTGGGAGAAAAGGGCCTCACTTGGGAGAGCGCCGAGAACCTGGCGAGGGTAACAGGGGTAATAGATTAATCCTTAAACATCCCCTTGTCGAAGACCTCCTTGAACGCGAGCTTGGCGTTCTCGTCCACAAACCTTACGTAGTCCCTCGCCAGCATCAATTTCCTCAGCTGGAGGTCGTTCATGAGAACTAACTCCCTAGGAATTTCTATGTTTATTTCCTGATTATTTAGTGAAAACTTAAACAGGTCAGCATTCTTCTTCCCAAACCACCTCTCTATTAAAGCCCTTATCTTCTCCTCAGGCGTCTTGAGGACCTTTACGACCTTCACCCTGTAGATCAACGTCTTTCCTGCAAGGGGGTGATTGAAGTCGACCGTAACCCTCCCACCGCTAATGGCCCTAACTATTCCCCTGCTCCCGTCTGACGCCTCGAGGACCATGCCTATGTATGGAGTAATACCCCTCTTCTTCAGCTCGCTTAGGGAGAACACTTTCACCTTGGCCGGGTCCCTCTCGCCGTAAGCCTTCTCCGGCGGAACCTCTATTTCTTTTTCCTCATTCTCGTTCATCCCTTTAACCCCTTCTTCGAACCCCTTCACCCACCTGTTCTCCCCTACTATAAGGAGTACAGGTCCATACGTCTCGCCCTCCCTGTAAAGTCCTTTCTCCTTCGCCAGGTTCTCGTCAGTCGTGTCGAGCACTTGACCGGTCTCCTTGTCAATTACTGTATACTCGACGAGGACGAAGTCCTTGTCGTTGAGCATAAAGCAACAAACAAGATAACAAATAAAAAGTTAGCAAGTGGGCCCGCGGGGACTTGAACCCCGGACCACCCGGTTATGAGCCGGGCGCTCTACCGGGCTGAGCTACGGGCCCAAGAGAATAATGATTGCTGAAATTAAAAAGAGTTAAGTCCCATACCTCCACTGCTTCACATACTCCTTTTGTTCCTCCGTCATCTCGTCTATTTCAATTCCCATTCCCTTAAGCTTCAGTCTAGCTACCTCCTCGTCTATCTCCTGGGGAACGTTGTACACTTTCCTCTCCAGCTTC
>CAYRZA010000091.1:0-4124 GCA_964428675.1 uncultured Desulfurococcales archaeon
TCGTAGAAGTCTGGGTAAACGGCTATTCTCTCCCTTTCAGTCGTAATCACCTTAGCCCCTTCGTTCTCCAGCTTCGTAAAGAAAGCGTCTGGGTTCTTTAGGCTGAGCTCGGACTCGTAGACTACCCCCTGTTCCCTTAGCACGTCTATTGCTGTCTTCTTTTTCTCCTTCTCCTGAGCCTCTTGTACAGTCTTCTTCTCGGTGTACCTCTCCTTCACTACCTGCTGGGGCTTCTCCTGGGGGATTTGTTGCTTAGTCGCGGCAATTGAGTCCACTAACTCGATTAATTGAGCGAGTTGCTTCTTTATATTTTCTATTTCATTTGTGAACGGCATTAAGATGTCCTGAACTTTCCTCTCAAGCTTAGATGAGATGGTCGAGACGTCTACCTGCTGGGAGGCACAACCCGAACTGTCGAGAAGGACTTTCCTGACGTAATCGCTGAGTAAAACGTATCCTTCCTTCTTCGCTCTCTCCTCTAAGGCCCTGTACTCCTCGTCCGTTAATTTGATTGCTAAAATTCTCATGGCTTAAACTAAAATCAGACCTAGTTCCAAAAAACCTATTTTCCGCTTAGACAGGGTGTTACAACTTCTGCTTCTCTATAAGGGTAGTAACGAAGTTCTCTTCGTAGGGTACACCGATGAACTCAACGGACTCGTTGATCGCCACAGTAGGCACCGACATTACCTGATACTTCTCGGCTATATCCTGATTCTCGTAGGCCTCCACGACGTCAGAAATAACATTACACTTCCCAGCCTTGCAGGCCTCAAAGGCCACCATGTGGGCCATAAGGGCGGCATATGGACAATAGGGGCAAGAGGGAGTGACGACTGTTTCTATAACGACTTTCCCGTTCAGTTTGTCCCTGATAGCAGCTTTAGTCTCATCGCTTAGCCCGCTCTCATCAATGGAAAGCCTAACTATGGTCTCCACTAACGCCTTGATCTCTTCACCTAAAGGTGCACCAGTCCACCTCAAGTAGCCCTTTATGAAGGCCACGGTAGGAACTCTGTCCACCCTAAATTCTTGGAATACAGGTAAGTCCTCCTTTCTCGCCTTGTCTAGCACGTGTACCCTTATCAGAGACCTACCCTCAGAATCCTTAGGTGCGGCCTCGCTCATGAACTCGGTAAACCTTTTGGTGATTTCACAGTAGTGACAATGAGGGTCATTACTGTCTATGAAGACATATACGTCAACTGGGTTCTTCATGTCTTTTAACGCGTCAGCTAAGGCTTCCTTCACCTCATCTGTGAAGTACTCCGCAAATTCGGACTCGGCCATCTTTCACTCAGTTTAAGAAAATCGGATACCGTGAGATTTAAGGCTATCTTACATTAACTAGACTGTAACTTCCTCCGTGAGCTTACATTTGGCTTCAGAAGGATGTAGGACAATTATCTCTTCGCTCTTCGGGTACTTCTCCCTGAATATAATCCCGTTGAATTTCTTTACCGTTACTGAGGGGTCTAGCCAACAGTCCGGCTTTAGCCCCGCCTTTAGGCACGTCTCCGCAAGAAAGGTTTCTTCATCCCAACAGTACTCCACGGGAACCTGAGGTAGTAGCAGACCCGAATAGAGTATGCCCTTCTCAACTATGAGGCCGTCCCTACCCACCTTGATCGCTTTCGGTAGGTCGAACCTGTTGGTCACTTGCACCGGCTCTGGTTTGGTCAACACGGTTACCTCGACGATGACGGTGTCAAGCTCCGATTTCGCCAGTGGTGGAAACCTCGGATCGCTGAAAGCCGCCGCCTGAGCTGCCCTCGCTACGATCTCCTTGAGCGGGGCTACTGCCTCAACATAGCCTATGCACCCCCTTAATGACGTGGTCTCTCCTGAATACGTCTCCAGGGTCACAAACGCTAGTCCTTTCTTGTTCAGAACTTCATCTGTATACTGGCTCAAGTCAAGCCTGTCTAGTCCGAACTCCTGGGCTATTGCCCTTCTCGCTATTTCTACTAACGCCTTTCCCCTCGTCTCGTCGAGCTCCTCGATCCTCACTAGATCCATCAAGTTCTAGTTTAGACTTCGCCCTAATAAGAATCTGGCTTATGGTCTTCCAATGACTCCCCCTCCAGTAGAGCTGACCGCATTTTGTACATTTCCACATACCTTCGCTCACTTCCTCTAGAACCCCATTGTCTTTTGGACACCTACTAACGCTGAAGTCAACGCTGAGGTCGATCTTAAAGGCCCTCGCTAATTCGGCGAGAACTTCCACCAAGTCGTAATCGGGGCTAACGTAAAAGCACTTCAGGTTTCTCTTTCTAGCTCTATTACAAAGTCCCCTATCTCTAGTTATAATTATTCTGTTACTCTCCTCAGCTATCTCTAAAATTTTCCAGTCTTCATAGTCCTTATTATACTCGGTGTCGTAGCCGAGAATTCTGAGCCATCTAGCTAGCCTACCAAGCATCGCGTCGACTATGAACTTCTGTCTCTGCATTTAAAGCGAGAGATTGTAGGCTACTATCACTATTAAAAGCCACGTCAAGAAGTAAACATACACTCCCCTTAAGTATAGATCCCACTTCTTTTCCCCGCCCAAAACCTTTACGAGAACCACGCTGACTGCGTAGCCTATTAATGGAACTATTAGGGACAAAACTACCGATAGCGTGACCGTGAAGTACGATATCGCACCGAAAACCGTTCCTAGGAGCCCCCTCAGTAGGGTAATTTTATCCTGAAGGTCCACATGTTGAATAGAAGAGGGGGTAAAATAAAGTGAAGAAGTCAATGAGCTTTTTCGACCTGGTCGCCTGGATCGCTGAGAACGGGACCCAGCTTGAGGGCTGTTGGATAGATAACGTTTATACTATAACTGGAACTGAAGGTTTCGACTTCAGGCTGAGGTGTAAGGACGGAATTAAGGACTTAGTGGCCGAGCCAGGGAGGTATGTCGTTATAGCCAAAACGTCCAGGCCGATTACTACTGACAGTAAGGCACAACAACTCAGAGCCCTCGTGAGGGACAAAGCTATCAGATCTATAGAAACGATTAGCAACGAGAGGATCCTGAAGATCCTCCTTAATGACGGCTACCAGATAATAGTCGAGTTATTACCAAGAGGGAAAATAATAGTGACCTCGAGCGAGGGGAAAATCCTCTTCGTTAATGAGACTGCTGCCATGAAGGACAGGGTCCTGAGGCCTGGTCTGCCTTACGTACCTCCGCCCCAGCAGAGCCTGAGTGAAGAGGAGGCCAGGAAGGCGATAGCCAAGGGAGATTTTAGGAGAGTTTTGGGTGTACCTCAGGAAGTTATAGACGCTCTAGGTCTGAAAGTGACAAGTGTTGAGGAACTGGAGGAGGCGAGGGCCAGAGTGAACTCCCTACTCAATGAACTTAAAGACGGAAAAATTACTCCGTGCAGTAACAACGATACTGTAGCCCCGTTTGAATTCCCTGGGTGCGAGAGGTATTACGGGTCTTTCAATGACTTACTAGAAAGCTTCTTCTTAAAGACGGAGGAAGAAGAAAGAGAGGAAAAAATCAAAGAAAAACTGGAAGAAGAAAGGAAAAAACTCATGGGTACCATCGAGAGCGTTAAGAGCTCCATTGAGGAGAACGAGAAGAAAGCGGAACAGTTAAGAAACGTTGCGAAATCTATTCTTGAGAACTATCCATACTATGAGAGTCTACTCAAAGGCAAAAGGGGCAAGGTAAAGGTCACCGTTAATGGCGTAGAGGTCGAGCTGGACATGAGCCTTGGGCTCAACAAGGCCGTTGGGACGCTCTTCGACCAGGCGAAGGAGTTAGACGCTAAAGCTCAGAGGGCGAAGGAGAAGTTAGCGGAGCTGGAAAAGGAGCTCAACGAGCTGGACAAGAGGATCAGCGAAACGATCGCCGAATCTAGGGTATCGCTGAGGAAGAAAGAATGGTACGAGAGATATAGATGGTCTTTTACTAGAAACGGTCTCTTAATAATAGCAGGAATGGACGCGGATCAGAACGAGAGCATAGTGAAGAAATATCTTGAGCCGAATGACCTCTTCTTCCACGCCGACATACACGGCGCTGCTGCCACGGTTCTTAAGTGTGAGAAGGAACCCAGCGAAGATGACATCTTCGACGCTGCAGTCATAGCCGCTGCGTACTCTAAGGCGTGGAAGGC
>CAYRZA010000092.1:0-4102 GCA_964428675.1 uncultured Desulfurococcales archaeon
GCCTCAAGGATGTACTGGAAGTACGCAACGCTCAGGACTAAGGAGCCCTTGATAGCAAAGGGCAGGACGCTCTTGTCAATGCCTAGGTTCGCCCTTACGAAGAAGAGGTTAACGAGGATTTGCGTGAGGTATCCCAGGGAGTAAGCTAATATGACGCCGAGTATCGTTAGCTTCCACACGAAGAAGGCGACGAGGAGCGACGCCAGCCTAATTACCTGGAATGCCGCAGCGGACACGCCTATTACCATTGGCGTTTTACCCTTCGCTACTGCGTTGCTCGCTGACAGGGCGTAGACCAACAGCACCATTATTACTGCCAGCTCCACAGCAGTGGGGTCGAGGTTCGCCGCTTCTGGGATTAAAATCGGCTGGGCAAGCACGTAAATGAGCCCCGAAATCCCGCCGAGGGCTACGTTGAGCAGGACTAAGAGGCCTACGGGCTTCCCCTCGGCTGCCAACCTGCTGGTCATATAGCCTAGGGCGTTGGAAGGGATCGAGAAGAGGCCGGTGATGTAAATGAAGACGCTCTGCCAGAGGCCGAAGAGGGCCAGGTCTATCCTACTAAGGTGGTGTGCGACTATGTAAGAAAAGGCGAAGGAGAGGGGGGCAGTTGAAACCCTTAGGGAGAAGTTCACTAGGCCTACCTTAACTACGCTAGTCCTTTTCTCACGCATTCGGTCTTGGGTTTAAAACCCTCCATTAAAATGTGATGGAAAAAATTAGTCCGAGTATTCTCCAGAGAGGACGTCATCCAGGGCCCTAGCTAAGTCCCTTATCGATATCATTCCCCTTAGGTTCCCCTGATCGTCAACTACTGGTAAGTGCCTGACGTTGAAAGTCCTCATGACGCTCAAGGCACCTGATATTGGCGTGTCCTCCCTCACTGTGTAGAGCTTGGACGGCATGACTTCCTCAGCCTTGGTCTCAAGCCCCTTACCGTTTCCGATCGCCTTCACTATGTCCCTCTCCGTTACTATCCCCACGGGCTTCTTCCCCTCGACTATTACCACAGAGCCCGTGTTGTTCTTGGCCATTAGCTCCGCGATCTCCTTTAGGGTCGCTGTTTTAGGAGCAGTGACTACGTTAGTCTTCATGTAGTCTTTAACTAGGGACTCAGACATTGCAAATATGATTTCGATTTAGAAGAATAAAAGTTCATTCGAACTCTATCGTAGCAGGAGGCTTCGTCGTGACGTCGTATAGCACCTCCTTGACCCCCTTTATCTTCGCTATCCTCTCGGCCACCTGCATTAGCACGTCCTTCGGCACCTCTGCGAAGTCCGCGGTCATGAAGTCCTGGCTGAGGACGGCCCTTATTGCGACGGAGTACTTTCCGTTAGTGTCAGCGTCGAGAAGCTTCACCAGGACGTGAGTTATATCGTACTTCGTCAGCCTGGCCATTATGTTCCTGAGCTTGTTGTAATCGAGAGGGTGTTCCACTGAGGCTATCCTCCCGTACGCCCTGACGTCCCCCTTCACTCCAGTCGCCTTAGCCCTGTACACGAAGACCCTGGCCCCTACTTCATTAGAGAGGGAGCTATCGTAGTTTCCGTCGGAGTCGAAGGTCACAGCGAAGTACTGGGAGTAATTGAGGCCCTTCAGGCCCTGTTCCACTTCCCAATCTGCTAGCCTCTCCACTTCGAGCTTCTCCTTCGTAACGAGCCCCACCGTCCTAACCAACAGCCCGGGGCCAGGGAAGGGCTGCCTATATACTATCTCGTCGGGCAGGCCCAAGTACTTCGCCACTGCCCTAACCTCGTTCTTATAGAGGTCGACCAACGGCTCTACAACTGTGAACCCCCACTCCCTCTCCGTGTCTATCCCCAACTGAACTAAGACGTTGTGTTGGGTCTTTATTCCCCCTTGGGTTTCCACCCAGTCGGCCGCAATAGTTCCCTGGATCAGGTACTTAGTCCCGTAGTGCTTCGCCAATCCCGACAGGGTGTCGTAAAAGGTCTTCCTGAACGCCTTCCTTTTCTCCTCGGAGTCGGACAACCCCTCTACTGCCTTAAGGAACTCCCCGCTCCTGTCTATTACGTTCAGCGGCATTAAGTCCTTCAACATCTCCTTAACCCTCTGGGCCTCGTTGAGCCTCAGGAAGCCGGTGTCTATCATTACAGGGATTACTTTCTCAGAACCCAGGACTTTGTATGCCAACACTGCCGCAGTCGTGCTGTCAACTCCCCCGCTGACCGCGGCTAAGGCCTTTCCGTCCTTAACGGCTTCCCTCAGTTGGGGCGTTATTTCCTCCACGAAGCGCCTTGGGTCGAACGCTAACTCCATCGTGCCCTCTTCTTTTCCATCTTTATAAGCTATTAGCCCAGAGCTCCCTCAGGTAGTCCAAGTCCAAGGTGCTTGAGGCGATCTTGATCAGCTCGTCGACCATGGCCTTGGCTTCTTCCTCCATCGTCTTGGCCTTCACTTCCACTCCCGTCAGCTCCCTGAAGGCCCTCTTCCCCCCTTCAGAGAAAAGCGTGCCGTGAAGGGAGGTGGCGAAGACCCTGCCGTCGTAGTAGCCGTCAGGGACCTCAACGGTTTCGTCGTTCCTCGACACTATTATCGAATAGAACTCCCTGCCGTAAATCGTCCCCCTCCTTATCTCGTAGCCCTCGAATTTCTCCCCTCCCGCTTCAGCAGTGCTGATCGAAAGGACCTTCTCCCTCCTGTAAACCACCCTTTGGGGGATCAACCCTAAACCGGAGACCCTGGTACCCTTTACCCCAGACTCCAGGCCTGCGACGTCCCTTAGCTCTTGGGTCAACAGCTGGTACCCTCCGCAGATCGCCATGACCTTCTTCCCCTTGAGCTCCTCCTCGAACCCCCTCTCCCTGAGCCACTTCAACGCCTCGAAGACGTTCTTGGCCCCCGGCAGAACTACTAAGTCAGCGCCCCTCAGCTCCTTCGGCTTTTTTACGAACTCGACCCTGACTTCGGAATCTCGCAAGGCCCAGAGCTCGTTGAAGTTGCTCATGTACGGATAGGCCACTACTGCGACCCTCACCCCTCCCTGGCCGATGGGGTAAACGTTCATGGAGTCTTCTGGCATTGTGGTTGGGAAGTCCAAATAGGGTAAGTAACCCAAGTACCTCATCCCCGTCCTTCTCTCCAGCCACTTGGCCCCGCTCTCGACGAACTTTGGATCCCCCCTCAGCTTGTTTATTATGAACCCCTTGAGCCGGCCCCTCAGTGACGGAGGCAACGCCAAGTACGCCCCATAAGCGGAGGTGAAAGCCCCTCCGGGGTCTATGTTGAGGACAAGCACCGTCGGGGCGCCCCTCTTCATCACCTCAATTGTCGCTAAGTCCTTATTGACGAAGTTCGGCTCTATCCCGCCCGCGCCCTCTATTACCATATCCCTCCTTAGCGACAATTCCTTTCTCACCCTCGGTACTATCCTCGAGTAATAGTAATCGTAACTGAAAACCCCCAGAGGTCTGCCGTACTTCACGACCTCCACTAGGCCCTGTCCGGAGGGCTTCAACAGGACGGCGTTCATCTCCCTTTTGGGCTCTAAGCCTGAGGCCATGGCCTGAAAGGCCTGTGCGAACGCTATCTCCCCCCAGTCCCTGGTAGGGAAACTGTTGAGCGACATGTTTTGGGCCTTGAACGGGAACCCCTCGAGGAGCCTCACTAGCAGGGCAGTAACAGTGGATTTGCCTGAGTCGCTGGTAGTGGAGGCTACTAACAGCACCGGTCGGCTATTTTATCCAGAGGGTTATGGGTTTTTCGTGGGGCCGGAAGAAAAGGGCCTGGCCTTATATAGGGCGTATAAGGATAGGAAAACCGTCAGCCCCTTCCCCGTGGGCGAGGACGAGTGGAAGGCTGTATTCGACCACTTCACGTCGAGGATAGTCAGGGAAGAGGGGCTTTGCGGCTATAAGATAGCGTTCACTTCGAGTCAGTCCCTGAAGAGGTTCGGCCTTTCGGAGCCCGCAATAGGCGTTTTGACCTGCGAGATGATTGACGACACTTACATACCCTTCAAGTACGCCTACGCCGAAGTGGAAGTAATTGCCGAAGTGGAGGACTGCGGGCAAGTAAGGGACTGCGTCAAGGCTTACTACTTAGGCCTCGAAATACCGAGCACCAGGTTCGACTCGCC
>CAYRZA010000093.1:0-4024 GCA_964428675.1 uncultured Desulfurococcales archaeon
AGCAAAGCCTCGCCGTTCCACTCGTAGGAGCACTTATCGACCCCGAACCTCCTGGACTTTCCCCCTGCTAGTATTACGACGTCAAATGAACTTCCTGACTTCAACCATTTCCCCCTTCACGTATTTCCTGCCCCTCTGAAGCACCGCATACCCACTGGCCTTAACCAGCTCGCTGTATAGCCCCACTCCCCACCTAAGTGGCCTCGCTTTATTGCCGTTGACAGCGAAGAGGTAAACGGGGTCCATGTTGTGGCGTACTTCCAGATCCTCGTCCAGCTCCGCCGTTATGGACTCCCTCAGCTTCACCCCTGAGAGGACTTCAATTACGTGGAGGCCGAACTCGTGGAACGAGGTAACGGCCGACACTACTTGGCCAGGCAAAGAGATCACTGGCTTGCCCTTAACGACGCCCACTCCACAACGCTTTATTACGTTCACGTTAACCCCTTCAAACAACAGGGTACCCAACTCGGCTATTGCCTTCTTCACGAAGTCCTTTTCCCCCATTGACGAACCTCCTATGACGAACGTTAGGTCGCAGGTCTCCGTGGCAATTGAAATGGCCGATTCGATCTTCTCTTTGCTGTCAGGCATCACGCCGAGGTATAATGCCTCGCCGAACTTCGATAAGTAAGCAGCTATTGTCGGGCCTATTGAGTCCCTGACCTTACTTGTGCCCGTAGAGTAATACGGTACGAGCTCGTCGCCCGTAGCGATCACGCACGACCTGTAGTTCAGGACCGCGACTTCCTCAACTCCGGCCCTTAAGAGGAGGGCTAAGTCCCTCTCGTTCACTACCTTACCTGACCTTAAGAGCTCGTCGCCCTTCTTGAAGTCCTCTCCTATTGGCTTTATGTCCTTCCCCGGCTTCACCTTAGCTTGAGTGAAGAGCAGATTTCCCTCAACTTTCACGGCTTCTACCCTTATTACGGCGTCAGCACCAGGAGGAATTGGTGCACCAGTGGTCACGTAGACCGCTTCCCCCTCCCTTACAGTTGGCAAGGGACCACCAGAGGGGAAAGATTTGCCCACTATTTTCAAGGAGTTCAGCCTCTCCAAGTCCTCAGCCCTTACGGCGAACCCATCCATGGCTGCCAGAGGCGCTTCTGGAACGTCTATCGGCGACTTCACGTCCTCAGCTAGGACTTTCCCCAACGCTTCCCAGGGCTTGAGCCTTTTGGACTTAACATTCCTCCTGAAGGTCCTCTCAATGAGCTCGTGTGCTTCCTCTAGCGGTATCAGCATAATTTAGATTCTGAGCTATAAGTAATATTTTACGTGGTGTGCGTAGCGCAAGTAATAGGAAGGAAGGACACGGGCAAGACCGCTGTGCTGGAGAGGGTAACGAAGGTCCTTAGGACTCAGGGGTACAAGGTTCTCGTTATAAAGAGTTCCCATCACGCCCTCGACTTACAGGGCAAGGACACTTTCAGGCTGAAGTCGTCTGGAGCGGATTACGTGGTCTTTAAGGGCCCCGACGGGTTGACGGTGTTCACTGAAGACCCCGAGTTACTGGATCATGTCAAGGCTGACGTAGTTTTAATAGAGGGCGTTTCCGCCTTTAACGCACCTATCAGGTTCGAAATTACTGACCCCAGTGAGGTCGACTCTATAGCCGCAGCTATGGTCAGGGCTTTAATGGAGTGTCTTAAGATATCGAAAGAAAGTTATAATTTTAGGGTCTCGGATGTCTTAAGGAGTGCTAAGGCTTGAATCGTTTAGATGTCCAATAGACGGCTCGAGAATAGTCGATAGGTGGAGGTGCGAAAAGGGTCACGAGTTCAGGGAGGTTGACGGCATTGTAGACTTCGTGCTGCAGGACGTAAAGACTCACGACCTGCTCGAGAGGGTTTCCCCCTTCTACGAGACTATTTGGGCTCCCTTCGGCATGTTGATTACTTCAGGCAAGACGTATTCTCAAATCATGAGGACTTCCGCTGACGTGGTTGGGAAGACTCACTTGGACATAGGCACAGGCACCGGGAAGTTCTTCGACTTCGCCAAATGCGAGGACTGCGTAGGGCTGGACGTTTCCCTCAACTTCCTTAAAGAGCTGAGGAAGAGGAGGCCTAATGTGCTTGCGGTGAGGGGAGACGCCAGGAGGCTCCCCTTTTCTGACGAGGTGTTCGACAGCGTTTCGGCCCTCTTCGTGCTCCACATGATAGACGACCAAGAGTCGGCGGTCTTTGAGATGTCTAGGGTCCTGAAGAAAGGGGGCAGGGGAATAGCGATAGTTATGAGTGACAATAACTTCATCGATAAAGTCCTGTCGAAGTGGTGGGGAATAAGGCTTAAAAATCTAGATCAATATGTGTTATTATTCAATAAGTATTTCAGGGTAATAAGCGCGGTGAAGATGGGCGCGTGGAGCGTGTTGAGGTTCGTCAAGCCTTAACTCCTATCGGCCAGGCCATTACGTCTACTGGCCTCTCGTTTAGGATCCCCGTAACTATGCCGCCTAAAGCGGCCCCTACCAAACCCCCTAGCACTGCGCCTATCGCGTGGCCCAACGCGTAACCCCCTAGAGCGCCTAGGAGCGCTCCAACGGTCACTCCCGATTCTGCGTTTTTCACCTCATAGATCACAGCGTACTTCTCGTCGCTGGACTTCCCCTCTTTCGAGATTAAGTAAGCAAAGTCAACGAGGGACTCCTTAACGTCTGACAGGCTCTTAAAAGGGGCGAAAGCCTCGTAGACCTCGAACTCTCCTATCCTTGTGAAGAAGACAGGTATTAAGCCGACCTTTCTCAAGTCCCCCAAAGAGTTCGGGCTCCCTGGTGGCGCTTTAACCTTAATCTTCACCTTGTACATAATTGATAAAACCTCTGGGGTTCAGAGTTAATTAGCTTTGGCGGAGATCTCGGAGCCCCTAGAGAATTACTTGAAAGAGATCTATGAGATTATAGAACTCAAGGGTTATGCCAGAGTTTCCGACCTCATAATTGCGTTTAACGTAAGTCCTGGTACAATAAGCGCAGCCCTGTCGAAATTGGAAAGGATGAGGCTTGTGGAGAGGACTAAGGACAGGAAGATCGTCCTGACGGAAGAGGGGAGAAAGGTCGCCGAGAGGTTGATAAGGGCTCACAGGCTATCGGAGAGGTTACTGACGGACATTCTAGGTCTCGATTGGATCAGGGCTCACGAGTTGGCCCACAGGCTGGAACACATATGGCCAGACGACGCGCTCGAGAAGATAGACCAGATCTTGGGCAGGCCTAAGACGTGTCCGCACGGTCACCCCATTCCGGGCAGGGAAGTCGACGTTTCCGGAGTTAAGCTCTCTGAGGCTAAGGAAGGAACTTACGAGGTGGTGATGATAATTAGGGAAGAAGAATGGGTACTCAGGAGGGCTGCTGAGATCGGCCTCTTCCCTGGGGCTAGGGTCGAGGTAATAGGGCCCAACAGGGTCAAAGTAGACGGTAAGATATACGACGTGGAGAAGGCCTTCGCGGAGCAGGTGCTGGTCCGTGGACCCAGATCAACTCAGTGACTTAGAAAAGAAGATTTTGATTCACATATACAAGTACGGTCCAGACAGCCCTTGGTATATGGCCCGCAGACTCTTAGGGGCGTCAGGCTGGGCACCTACGTACAGCGAGGAGGAGATCGAAAGGGCATGCGAGAGGCTGGAGAAGTTGGGCCTCTTACAGAGGTTCAAGGGGAGCCTCAAGAGGGAAGTTACTTCTTCTATTAAGCCTTGGCTTAAGGTCAAGGCCAGGGAGATGGGGCATAAGCCCTCAGGGATCTACTATGACTTGACGAAGGAAGGGAAGAGGATTTCTTCCACCCTCTATAAACAGATGAGGGATGAGGAAAAGAGAAGAGAAGGTAAGCGAGATAGTGAATAAACTCCTCGAGCTGGTAAGGCCTGAGTACTGGCTCAACAAGAAGGTCAAATTCTCCAGGGACTCGATCGCTATTAACGACGAGGTTTTCAAGTTCTCTAGGCCGCTCCTCATCGCAGTGGGGAAGTCCGCTGTACCGATGGCGAGGTGGTTCATGGAGAGGGTCGAGTTCGTTAAGAA
>CAYRZA010000094.1:0-3977 GCA_964428675.1 uncultured Desulfurococcales archaeon
TTCCTGTTCTCGACGGCGGCTGTGTTTATCGACACCTTATCAGCACCGCTTTTGAACGCCATTTCCGCGTCCTTCAGGCTCCTTATTCCCCCTCCTACAGTCAACGGTATTGAAAGTACTTCCGCGGTCTCCCTCACCTTCTCGAATAGGGTCTTCCTCCCCTCCACTGTGGCGCTTATGTCAAGGAAGACAAGCTCGTCGGCCCCCTCGTCTTCGTATCTCGCAGCTAGCTCCACCGGATCGCCCTTGTCCTTTAGGTTCAGGAAGTTCACCCCCTTGACGACCCTACCGTCCTTGACGTCGAGGCAAGGGATTATCCTCTTGGTCGTCATATGGATCCCTTCAGGCTAGGTATTTCTCTCCCCTCAACCCTAAAGGCGTCCCTTAAGGCCAAGCCCATGGCCTTGAAAGAGGCCTCTATTATGTGGTGCGTGTTCTCACCCCTTATCTTCCTGACGTGAACCGTTATTCCGGAATTGTAGGCGAAGGACTGGAAGAAGTGTGGCACGTTCTCAGTCGCCAGACCCCCAATGGTCTCCCTGGGCAGTCCCAGTTCAACGAACGCCAACCCCCTGCCGCTGACGTCAACCGCTACCTGCACGAGGGCTTCGTCCATAGGCACTGTCCTGTCGGCAAACCTCGCAATCCCCTTCTTTTCCCCTAAGGCTTCCCTTATAGCCTGGCCCAGTGCAATGGCCACGTCCTCAACTACGTGGTGGTCGTCGAAGCCCCTCTTGTCCTCCGCGTAAACTTTTGCGTCAGTTCCCATGTAGTAAAGCACCGTCTCCAGCATGTGGTTGAAGAACGGAACCGGGGTGACGACCTCGACCCTCCCGCTCCCGTCCAATTCGACCTCAACTTGCACTTTGGTCTCCTTAGTCTCCCTTAAGAGCCTGCTAAACCTCGACAACCCCCCTCACCTTTCCGGTGTAAAACGACATGCCGACTATAGCCCCGTCAAAGCCCTGTGCCCTCAAGTCCAGGAGGTCTTTCAAGCCCGAAATCCCGCCAGCGTACTCCTTGAGGCCATTAAAGCCCCTCACCTTTTCACCGGCACTGCTATCTATCCCATTCGAAGTCCCCTCCTTGTCGACGAACGTAAGTATTACCCCCTTAACGTCCCTTACGAGTTCCAAAGCCTCTTTCACCGTCATGGCCCTCTCCTTCCAGCCCTTCACGAGCGCGAAGCCCTGTGAGTCGTAATCGATCGAGACCATTATCTTGTCTCCTCCCAGAGCGGACTTGACCCTCGAGAACTCCTTGGGGTCGGTGAAGGGTAAGGTGCTCATGACCACCGCCGAGGCCCCGAGGGAGATCAGCTCTGAGGCGGTCTTCAAGTCCCTAACTCCTCCTCCTACCTGAACCCAATCGAAGCCCAACTTCATTATTTCCCTTATTTTGTCCCTATTGTTCCCCACCCCTTCCGCTGCGTCCAGGTCGACCACGTGTAAGTAACGGTAGCCCATGGAGTAAATCTCCTCGGCGACCTTCACCGGATCCCCTAGGACGAGACCTGTACCCCTCACTCCCTTTACCCTCTTCACAGCCCTCCCCTCGCTTATGTCGACGCTCGGGATGACCTTCATCTTATCACCTTCTCTATGTTAACTACTACTATGTCTGACGCTCCTGCCCTCTTAGCATCGAACACTACCTTTGGCAACTCGTTTTCGTCCACGACCGTTATTACCTCCCACGCGTCGCCGCTGGCCAGCTTAGTTACTGTTGGAGAGAGCATTGCCGGCAAGACGGAGAGTACGTCCTTCAATTTGCTGTCTGGGACGTTCATGAAGATCACCTTCTTGTTCCTGCCCGCCAGCGTGCCTTTCATCAACGTGATCAATCGGTCTATCGTTCCTGCTTCGGGGGAGCTGAGCCAGTCCTTCCTGGTTATCACAACCGCCTGCGTCTCCATGACCACATCAATTGCCTTTAGGCCGTGGAGCTTCAGGGTAGTCCCAGTGCTCATGACGTCGATGATAGCGTCAGCTGCGCCTAGGGACGGCATTACTTCTGCAGCTCCGCTCACCTTAATTATCCTAGCCCTGACCTTCTTCCTCTCCAAATAGTCGCTCGCTATGTTAACGTACTTCGTCGCTATCCTTATCTCGTCCTTGACCTCGCTTATGTCGCTTATCTTCCACTCGCTGGGGACGGCTAAAACCAATTTCGCCCTCCCGAAGTCAAGGTGCGTCAAGACTTCGACGTTGGCCCTAGACTCCACGACGTAGTCGTAGCCCGTAATGCCCAAGTCAGCGGCTCCTGCCTCGACTATGCTCGGAATGTCCTCAGTCCTGACGAGCACCAACTGCACGTTCTCCCAGTTGGTCGGCACTATCAAGGCCCTGTCCTCTCCCATTAACGGCCTTAGCCCAAGGCTCTGGATGAAGTTCAGCGTGGGCTGTTGTAGCCTACCCTTGTTAGGAATTGCTATCTTCAAGTACCTCACCCAACGCCCTTATGAAGCCCTTCATCTGCTCCTCAGTCCCTATGGAAACCCTGTAAAAGTCCTCCCAAAGCTTCCTTATTAGGTAACCCCTCTCCATTAGAGGCCTCATCAGATCACCCTTGTAACGGAAGAGCACGAAGTTCGTGAGGGAATTATAAGCCTTCAGTCCCAGCTTCCTGAGCGAGCAAACCGTGAACTCCCTGTTGCGTTTCACTTCGTTTACTCTCTCCTTAACGTAGCTCGGGTTCTCGAGGGCGGTTATCCCAGCTATTAGAGCTGGCAGGCTGACGTCGAAGGGGGTAGACCCCTTCGCGAGGCTCGATATGACTAGCTTGGAACCTATAAGGTAACCCACCCTTAGGCCAGCCATGGCGAAGGCCTTGCTGAGGGTCCTGACTACTAGGAGGTTCGGTATCTCCTCCACGAGCGGGGCTACTGAATAACCGGCGTACTCGTGGTAAGCCTCGTCTATTAGCACGAAGCCCTCCACCCTCGACGCTATTTCCTCCAAGATTTCCCTCTTTGCTCCTATCATTGGTGAGCCTGTCGGGTTGTTAGGGTCGTCAATGATCACGAGCCTGGCCCCGCGGGCCTTTTCCAGCAAGGCCTCCAAGTCCTCCTTCCACCAGTCGCCGTCGTCCTTGAGCTTAACCACGTCAACCCTGAACCCCCTGACCTTCGAGTAAATCCAGAACATGCTGTATGAAGGGTAGTTTAGGACTACCCTGTCACCGGGCTCGGCCAAGTTATACAGCACGGCCTTTATGGCGCCGTCCCCTCCAGCGGTCGGCAGTACGTTACCCGGCTCGACCCCTGCGTACTCCGCGGCCAACTCCCTGAACCTCTCGAACAGGCCCGGGTAGTTGTACTTGTGGACTTCGTTCAGCCTCTCCCTTACCTTGTCCAGAACCTCCTGAGGTGGCGGTAATGGGGACTCGTTTAAGTGCAACCTGATACCGGTGAGAGAGTCGGTGAAGTCGTAACTCTCTGCCTTTAACAGCCACTCAGGGATGAACTTCGAGACGTCGAACTTGGTTGGTGCAATAATCGACCCCACTTTCCCTTTTTAGTTCCCTTTATAAGTGTTGCATGTGTCATTGATCGAAGAGTTACTGAAGGAACCCACTTTGGTGAGAACCTATTACAACTCCGTCTCCGTCGCGTTGATCCTCACCGCCTGGGAACGGTTAGCGAGCGAGGGAAAGAGAGTGTGCGTCGTGAACCTGGAGAAAATGCCGTGGGAGCACATAGTTAACAGGCCTAAGATTGCACCTTCCTGCGATGAGGGCTCGGAGGTTCTAGTCTATAACGCCGAGAGACCCCAAGAAGTGCCGCTGAAGTTCAGGCTCGTGACTTCGTTCAAGAGGGTCATCGAAGACGCCAGGTACGGGGTCGTCGAGAAGGTTGAGGGAAACCTGTTCAGGCTGACCTTAGGGGAAGACATCTACCTTTTCAGGGTAATAGACGAGAGGGTCGTAGAGGAAGGACTGCCCAAAGTCGGGGAGGCCATAATAAGGGTTTTGGAGGA
>CAYRZA010000095.1:0-3949 GCA_964428675.1 uncultured Desulfurococcales archaeon
TCTAGCTCTTTTTTCGACTTCACAACAGCTCTAATAAGTTCTTCACCTTATGTTCGTATTTCAGGTCGTCGTAGAACCCCCACCTGTCGAGTAGAACGCCCCTTATGCCAGCCCTCATGGCACCCACGACGTCTATCTCATAAACGTCGCCGACGTGGTATTCAGGTCTGCCGTACTTCTCTATTGCTATTCTAAAGATTCTGGGATGAGGTTTCATTATGCCGACCTCATAGGACGCGACCACACCAGTAAGGTAATTATCGAGCGACAGGTCCTTAATTATCTGGGGCAAGTCAGGGGTCGAGTTCGTTATCATCACTATGTCGTATCCATCCCTTTTCTTGGCCTTTAGGAACTCCTCGGCGTCCTCGAAGAGGCTCCACTTGTCCGCGAGGAGCTTCTCCCTTTCGAGGAGTTCTATCAGTTCTGCCCTTGGCACTATGTTGAGCTCTACCAACAGGTCCCTTAGGTCTATTTTTGATAGTCCAGCTATGTACGGGCTCGGGAAGTGGTCCTTGCCCAGTAGCTTCATTACAGATCTGTAGACTTCCTTTTCCGAGACGTAGTACCCTAGGTCCTTTAACGTCCAGTAAAGCGGTTGCCAGAACTTAGGGTCGAACGACACTAGCGTCTCTCCCATATCTACGAATACCACTTTCTTATCAGGAACATTGGCGGTGTTATTCGTGTGCTCTTGCACTTCGGACACCTCGATGGTCTTTTAAAAGTATCGAAGACATAGCCGCAGTCCTCACATTTTGGGCTGAAAACTATTACTTTAAAGCCTTTCCGCTTACCGCTCATCGCGAGGTGATAGAGGTGATCGTAGACCTCCTTTTCCGATCTTATATTAAGAATTTTCATTATCTGCCTCGCAGTTAGCGGCTCTTCGGTTCTCAACAAGAGCTCGAGTATTTTTTCCCTAGTGGTTAAGAACTCCATTAATACCTTGTATAAGTTGGCCGTAAAGCTCTTCAACTTTGCTTAATATTTCCCTGTTCGTCACTCCGTTGACCATGGCGGTCACCGCCAGTCCTCCCGCTCCTACGCCTTCCTTAACGTAGAACTTCTCGTAGGCTCTCAAGCCTTCGTATCTCGACTCGCTGAAGTTTAGCTGGGCCGAAATCACCCTAACGTTGATCTGCTTCGCTAGGCCTAGCGTGTCGGCCGTTGGGTCGTCGACCACCCACCTGGTAGTTCCGACTGCAAGCCTTCTGAGGTGCTCCTCACCGAGGAGCGCCTTTATGAGTGCTGCAGCAGCGATCATCTGTGTTCCCCCGCAGAGGAGCACGTCTTTCCTGAAGCCCTTCACTAGCCCGGCTACGGCTATTAGCATCGGGTCGCTCACCTTCGAGATCCTCTCTAGAACGTCACTGCCGCTGACCCCCTTTAGGGCCTCCTTCACCACGTTAACTTTGAGTTCCTTCGGGTTGTCCGGAGACGCAGAGCTAGTCTTGCCCATCGCGTCGTAGCCCAAGGCCTCTAGGACTGCCATTGCAGTTGTGGTGCCACCAGGAACCGACTCGCCGATGAGGAGCACGTCGAAAGCTTTGTCCAGCTCTTCTCCCAATACTTCGGCCCTCCTGAACACTTCCCTAGCGATCTCCGGCCTAACCCCCCAATCCCTTATGTCTTTGCCCGGCTCTCCTCCCAGGTCTATCACTGGAATCTTCGGCCTAACCCTTGACCCCGCATCTACGACCAGAACGGGCAGCTTTAGGAAAGAGTTGACTGCCCTTGAGATAAGCACGGGGCTAGGTAGGCCTGTGGGGGATACTGGAATTGTGTTCATGGATAAAACTCTTCCCATTACCAGGAACTCCGCGTCCGCAGACGGAGTGAAAAGCGTGAACTCCGGCGACGCGCCAGCTATCGTTATTCCAGGGATAGTACTGACGTCTGTAGTGGCTATAACCAACACGAAGCCGGCCCTCTTCCCTTTTAACCTTTCGGCAAACGTACCGAGAAACTCCTTTATCACGTGGCAGAATATGGGATGACAGTAAAAATGAGTGATGAGGAGTTCTGGAACCTTTATAGGAAGGTGGAGAGATGGATTTTTGAAAATGAAAAACCAGAAATGGTAAGAGACGTAGTCGAATATTACGAGTGGGTAGCGTCGAAGACTGGTAAGCCAGTTGCTGAGACCCTTTTCAGGAAAGGTCTAATATCTGGCACTCTTTACGACGAAATAAAGGACGTCGAAAGGATCGTTCAGAACATAGGGGATTACGACCTATCCTTCATAAAAGCACAGCTCATTAGAATACTGGAAGTTCTTGAACAAGCATATTTTTCAAACAGATAGTTTCTTTAATTCATCTATAAATTTTTCGATTTCTTCATATGTGTTGTAGAAGTGGGTGGAAACCCTTATTCCTGGTCCCCTCTGAGATACTATTATTTTTCTTTTAGCGAGCTCTCTTACCTTCTCTTGGGGGTCTTTTACCTTGAACACAACAATACCCGCCCTCTTCTGTCTATCGTCAGGAGTTATTACCTCAAATCCCTCCTCCTTTAACCTCTCTATTGCATAGCCGCTGAGGGCCAGCACCCTTTCCTCCACTTCCTCAATTCGTCCGCTCAGGATCTCTGCCGACTTGGCCAGCGCTGCCACAGCAGACACGTCTAAAGTGCCGAGCTCGAACCTTCTGGGACCTTTGTCGATCTCGAACTTCAGAGCGTTGAACTCGAGGTAATACTTAGAGGTCCTCCAGCCGTAGAAAGGAGGATCCTCAATTAGTCCCTTTCTCACGTAGAGGAAGCCTGAACCCTGCGGCGACATAAGCCATTTGTACCCTCCAGCTGTGGCAAAATCGACGTCCTGGAGGTTCACTCTCACAGCTCCAGCGCTCTGAATGACGTCGAGGAGTAGGAAGCCGCCCACCGAGTGTACTTCCTTCGCTATTTTTGAATAGTCCACTCTTACCCCAGTGTTGAAACTTACGTGGCTTATCGCCACTAACCTAGTCCTCGAGTCAATTTTCCTGAGGATTTCATCCTCGAAGTCTTCTAGTCTTGGCGTAACGATCTCTACCTTAATTCCCTTCTTTTCTAGCTTGTAGAGCGGGTCCGTCACTGCTGGGAACTCCAGGCTGTCAGTGACTACCTTGTCTCCTTCCTTCATCTCGAGCCCGTGGACGACGACGTTTATCCCGAACGAAGTGTTCGGCACGAACGAAATTTCGTCCCAGTCGACGTTGAAGAGTTTAGCCACGTTCTCTCTGAACGTCTTGAAGTCGTCCTGCTCGTATTCGTTCACCGCTAAAGAGCCGAGCTCGGCGACCTTCGACAAGTACCTGTAGGCCTCATATAACACCGGCAAGGGCGTAGGTGAAATCGCGGCGTGATTGAGGTAAATCAAGTTCTTAGTGACTGGGACTAACTCCCTGAACTCCTCCGCGAACGACATTTTCAATCTCCCTGGCCACTGAGGGGTCTTCTAGGACGGTCTCGTCGTACTTCTCTCCGGTCAAAATCTTCCTGAGCACGCTCCTCATTATCTTCCCGCTCCTAGACCTGGGCAACTTCTCCACCCTGTACACTTTATCTACGACATATATAGGGCCAAGCTTCTCCCTTACGACTCTCTTTATCTCTTCCTCATCGGCATTACCAACGTAAAATATTACGAGCTTATTCCCCCTCACTTCATCTGGCACTCCGACCGCGGCGGCCTCGCTCACTCCGTTTACGCTCTGTACGACCTCTTCGACCTCCCCGCTGGTAATCCTATGACCCGAAATCTTTATCATATCGTCGCTCCTTCCGACTATCTTCACGTAGCTACCCTCTATTACTGCCATGTCTCCAGTATCGTGATAACCGAACCTCTCGAAGTATTCCCTGAACTTCTTTTCGTCGTTTAAGACCCCTATGAACTGCGTCGGGAACGGTCTCTTAACTATTAGGTGCCCCACATCCTTCGTGGGTTTACCTTCATCGTCGA
>CAYRZA010000096.1:0-3881 GCA_964428675.1 uncultured Desulfurococcales archaeon
CGAGCCTTAAGATTTCAATGGTTATTGCCGGGATCCTGACGGTGGTCATGGAGTATTTGGCACTAAGGTTCCTCCTGGGCTTAGTCGGGATTCCCGTAATAGCTGCCATCCCCTTCTTGTTCGTCTTCTGGTTCTTCCAATGGCTTATCGGGCCCTATTTAGTCGGGAGGAACACGGTGGAGGTGAAGCAAGGCGACCCTTACTACGGCTGGCTTTACGACATGGTGGCCCAATTGGCTTACGCCGCTGGGTTCAAGAAGCCCCCGAGAGTGTTCGTGGCTGACGAGCCGTTCCCGAACGCCTTCGCTTACGGCAACTACATAACCGGCAAAAGGGTGGCGATAACTATTCCCCTCATAAACATAGCCACTCGGGAGGAGCTGAGAGCGGTAATAGCTCACGAGCTCGGGCACATAAGGCACAACGACGTGGAAATAGGCCTGGCCTTAGGGCTAATACCGACCGCAATAGGTTACATAAGCTGGATGCTCATAAATTCGGGCTGGCTAATCCTCGGCCTTGCGGCATCAGAGGAAGAGCTTATGGCCGGCCTGATAGCGCTCGCCGTCGGCGCTTTCCTTTACGCAGTTACTATATTCCTTCAGGTTTTCGTCCTTTGGTTCAACAGGCTCAGGGAGAGCTACGCGGATTACCACGCTTACCAGCTCTTGGGCCCCTCATCTTCCCACCTGGCGACTGCCCTGGCCAAAATAGTGATCTACATGCAGAGGGTAAGGGTAGACCCGTTCACAGGAATAGTGGTTACCGCGAACAGGGTTAACATAGAGAGCAACGAGCCGCACCAGCTGGTCAGGGAGTGGCTGAACAAGAAGACCTCGTTCTTCATGGACTTCCTGTCGACCCACCCGCACCCCGCTAAGAGGGTACAGATGTTGCAAAGGTTGTTAATGAGAGAGGGGTTCAGCCTTTGACGAGGCCTATTATAAAGCCTATTACGAACGCTATCGAGTTGTAGGGTATGTAGGCTTTGAGCGAGTTCAACTTCTCCACGTAGTACGTGCTGTTAGAGGCCAGGCTTTGGACGAAGTGCTCGACCTGCGCTGGACTGACGTAGCCAGCTACGATTAGCAATATTACGATAGCGAGGAGTATCAGGCCAATAGCTATGATCCTTTTAATTAACACGCCTATCAGCAGGCCTAAGAGGAAGGAAACGGCTAAGGCCACTATTTCTGAAATAGAAATAGAAGAGGGATCTACCACGAACGTTTCCTAATGCAGAACGCTTAAATTTTTAACGAGAGGTACTTATGAGCCTAGCGTGGTCAAGGTAGTTAAGTACGAAGTAAGGGTGAAGATAAGCGGCAAGAAGAGCGGTGAGGAGGTCAGGATATTCAGGAAGCTGAAGTCGGCTAAGGATTTCGTCTCGGAGCTCGCCAGGGGAGCCCAGTGCTCCGAATACAAGGTGAGCGGCGACGAGATGACCAGGGAGTGCAAGGGGAAGGACGTTACTATAGAGGTGAAGATAATTAAACACGCGCTGAAGAAGTACGAGGTGACCCTGAAGTCCGAGGGGAAGGAGGAGAAGGTCGTATTGCCGACGCTGACGGAGGCCTTATCCTACGTGTCAAGTAGGGCAAAGGAGCTGGGCCTCGAGTGCAAGGAGCCGAAGCTGGAGAACGGAGTGAGGACTGTGGAATGCGAAAAGGAGGGAAAGAAACTAACTGCGGAGATCAGAGTCCAAAAAGGGTCGCTTCCGAAAGGCCCAGCAGGAAAAACCGTTCAGACAGCCTGAACCTTTTCCTCCTTCTGTTTAGTTAGGTGGTTTTTGAGGTCTTCCTTGAACTTCTCTTCGAGCGCTTTCAAGTCCTCTATAGCGTTCTCGTACAACTCGTTAACGTCGACCCAATAGAGGTAATTAGGCCTCCCCTTCCTGTCGTTGACGTCTAGCTTCTTCTCCCTCTTAACTAGACCCTTGTCGACCAGGTTCTTCAGGCTCTTACTAATCGAGGCCTTCGAGACCTTGAGGGCATCGCTTATCTCGTCTATAGTTAGCTTCTTCCCGTAGTTGTCGGTGAGATAGTGGAGCACCCTGACGTCGCTTTCGGAGAGGTTGTAGAGGAACTTGAGCACCTCATGCACGTCTATGTTCCTGCCCCCCAAGACTATCTGGCTCTCTGCCATCGGTTATTTAATTTAGTAAATTAACTTAAATAAGTATTGTACGAAATAATATACTTTTATATGAAGGCGTACACAATTGTGTGATTTTGTGTACAAAAATGCTCATTTGTGTGCATTATTGCGACTGCATGTTCCTCATGAGCGACACTATGGCCGAAGCGTCCACGGACTCGAACTCGCCCCTATCGTTTATGGCGAAGAAGTTCCACCCCGAGTCGACCCTCACGCCCTTAAGCCTCTCAACCCTAAACGACCTTATCACCGCGTTCGGGATCGGCTCGACGTTGAGCGCTATTACCCCGTCGAAGAGGTACTTGACGAGCTGGAGGCTGACGTCGACCTCGTCGGCTACTGAGTTGTAAGTGACTATAGTGAGGCCCTTGTAGTCGAAGGTCAAAGCGGATATCCCCTTAATTAGCTGGACTATTTGGTTCACATCGTACTTCAGCGTTACCTCGTTTAGGGAGTCCAGGATTATGAGGGGGAATCGCGAGGAAAGGAGCGTCCTGAGGTCGGAGAGCATCTCATAACCCTGCACTATCTCTGGGTCCTTTATGCTGTCGACGTAATAGTTCACTATTTTGACGCCCTCTACTCCCCTCTTCTTGAACGACTCCTTTACTCTTCTCGGATCCTCCTCAAGGGCCAGGTAGATTACGTCCCTCCCTTGCCTCCTGGCCTCCTCCGATAGCCTCCTCACTAGGAGGCTCTTCCCGCTCCCCAGAGGGCCGTAAACGAGTACGGTATATTCCCTTAGGTTCAGGAGGTCGTCGAAGACCTTCAGACCGAGCACATGAGCACTATTCTTCACTCCATTTATAACGCCTTAAGGCCAAGTACAGGGCGACGATAGCGAGGCCGAAGACGACGAAGGCGATCCCCAAGACATTGAAGAGGTCGGCCATAACCCCGTTATAGCCAATATCCCTTATGCCGTAGTACACCGTTATTGGATAGGAATAGTTGTTCACTATAACGACTGAGCTCTCAGTCCCGAGGGTCTTTATCAGGTAGGCGTTGACTTCAACGTAAGTCCCGTTGATCGGCAAAACGCCCTGAGTGACGTTGAGCACCTCTCCTCCGATAACGCTTAAGGGGACGCTCGGATAAGAGCCGAAATAATAGAGCGAGAAGGAGATCGGGATCTCCTGTTTCGAGCCGGGGAGGAGGTAAACGCTACCTTCCTTCACCAAATTAGTGCTCAGGTAATTGGAGTAGAAGTACAGGAACGCGCCGATTACGAGTAGCAGTACTCCCACGTAAGCTAACCTTGAACGCACTGCAAGAGGTATTAGAACTTATGGAATTATTTGTTTGTTCAGGGAAGTGCTGTACGGCGACAGGGCAAACGTCCCAAGGAGCAGGGGTTCGGCCCTGGGCAAGTAAATGACGTTTTGGGCCCTCGCCTTTCCTCCCTTTATGACCGTTCCCTCCTCCAGCCTCCCTCTGTGGAAGAGGCCCACGAAGGCCTCGATGGGCGTACTGAGGACCACTAGGCCCAGCCTAACGGAATTCGTGAAGGCCCTAAGTATCTCGTCCGCGGTCCTGGAGTCCACGAAGTCTACCACGTCGACGCGAGAAAGGACGAAGTAGGGGACTAGGGAGTTCAGCACTAACGGTAGCCTGACGCTGAGTAGGTCGGTTATCGCTAGGGCTATCTCGTCGGAGCATGAGGGGTTTACCGAGTACTCGTACTTACCTCCTCGGTAAAGCCGCAGGCTCCAAGTAGTCCAGCC
>CAYRZA010000097.1:0-3752 GCA_964428675.1 uncultured Desulfurococcales archaeon
CGATAGTATTCAACAAGTTTTAGGTCGTGATTAGTTTAATTTGCAACTCGTTCACTTTGTTACTGACCTCCAATGGCGAAGAAGAAGGGAGAGAAGTCAGAGCAGCAACAGACTCAGCAGAGCCAGAAGAAGTGAGGGCAAGGTATTATTAAATTTTACCCTTTTTAAAGGTAATTCTTTTTTTCCATGATTAGCTAATGCGGGATCGTCCGCTCAAAACAATCTTTGTTCCGACTCCATTTGAAACGGCTAGAGAGCTGTTAAAATGTCTAAAAGTAGGAGAGGGCGACGTACTGGTAGACCTTGGCTCAGGTGACGGCAGGATACCCCTTCTCGCCGTCAGGGAGTTCAGGGCCAGCACCGGAATAGGAATAGAACTGGACGAAACGCTATGCAGTAACTCTTACAAGACTTATGGGGACTTCATAGAGGTGATCTGCGGTGACCTATTCTTCGTGCTTCCCGGCCTTAGGCCTACCGTGATCACGGCTTACCTGAGCCCCCTGCTTGTAGAGGAGCTGGAAAAGCTAGTAGTAGGGATGAAAGGGGTTAGAGTAGGGCTTCACGACTTCCCGTTTCCTAACCTGAGGCCGAAAAGAGTCGTGAAGTCCGTGGCTGAAGGCATCCTCTGGCCTTTAGAGTCTACCTTGTATTGTTATGAACTGTGAAGGTCTGCGCGCTGTACTCGGGCGGAAAGGACAGCACTTACGCTATACATTGGGCTGTGCTTCACGGATTTGAGGTGATTTACACAGTAACCTTAATCCCAGAAAGGAGCGACTCGTGGATGTTCCAAGTACCGAACGTGGCTTGGGCTCCGCTGGCGAGCGAGGCAATGGGAATAGACTCAATGACGTTCTTCACTAGCGGAGAGAAAGATAGGGAGCTCGAGGACCTTAAAATTGCTCTTAGGACGTGCAGGGACGAAGGAGCGAAGGGCGTAGTGAGCGGAGCGCTATTAAGCGACTACCAGAGGATGAACATCTCTTTAATAGCGGAAGAAGTGGGGCTCAAGACCTTCTCTCCGCTCTGGAGGAAGGACCAAAGGGCTTACATGATGGAGCTCGTGGAGGAGGGTTTCAAGATCCTGATAACTTCCGCTTCGGCCTACGGCTTTCCCTTCGAACTCGTCGGGAAGACTTTGGATCGCGACGGAGTTAGGAAAATAATTGATGCTGCGGAAGCCTACGGCTTTAACCCCGCCTTTGAGGGAGGAGAGGCTGAGACTTTCGTCCTCTACGCGCCTCTCTACAAGAGGGAGCTAAAAGCGGAGGGCGAGAAGGTTAAGCTAGGGGAGTTCGAGTGGGTGTTCAAGATAAGACGTATACTCTGAGGGGCTGTAAGGCCGTAGTTGACGTAGAAGGCGTGAAGACTAACGTGAACATAGTAGTAGAGAAAGGCTTGATAAAAAGCGTAGGGAAGGAAGTTGAGGGGGACGAGCTGGAATGCAGTGATTACGTCGTTATTCCTGGCCTAGTCAACGCGCACACCCATTCAGCTATGATAGCGCTCAGGGGGTTTAGCGACGATAAGGAACTGAAGGACTGGCTGAATGACGTGTGGGAATTCGAGAGGAGCTTCCCCAGGGAGTTGATGAGGGTTAGTACAGAGGTAGCCGTAATCGAGATGCTCGAATCCGGCACCACTGCGTTCGTCGACATGTACTTTAACCCTGAGGACGTGAAGGAAATGTCGGAGAAGTACGGCATTAGGGCTCAGGCCGGCTACGTTTTCCTGGACTCAATGATGGACCCGTCAGAAGTGGAAAGGAAACAGAAGTCGCTGAGGAGGGGTGAACTATTTAGTCCTATAGTAAACGTTCATAGCCCGTATTCGGTGTCTCAGGAAACGCTGAAACTCGCCTTCGAGCTGAGCGAAGAGCTGGGCCAAAGGGTTCACATGCACGTATCGGAAACGAGGTCTGAGGTGTTCCTCGTTAAGGCCAAGACGGGCAAGTTCCCAGTAGAGTACTTGGCAGAAAACGGTCTGCCCAAGGGTGCACAGTTGGTCCACCTCGGCTGGATTACGAGCTGGGAGCTCGACTTGCTGAAGAACGTTTCAGCCTTTCCTACTTACTGCCCGACTTCATCTATGAAGCTGGCCACTGCAGGCGCGTTCCCCTTATACGAGGCTATGAAGAGGGGGCTAAGCGCGACCCTGGGCACCGACGGCCCTGCGAGCAACAACAGCCTCGACATGTTCAGGGAGATGAAGAACGCGGTACTACAACAAAGGCACAACTACTGGGACACGAGAGTTAAAGCGATACACGTCTTCGCTATGGCTACGGTGAACGGTTACGAGCTCTTAGGCATAAGGGGAGGAAAAATAAGAGAGGGACACGTTGCTGACCTGGTCCTAATCGACGCGAGCGAGCTATACCCCTTCAGACCCGACAGGCTATATTCTCATCTGGTATATTACGCCTCTAAGGAAGTGGTAAGGGGAGTTGTAATAAACGGCAAAATAATAGATAAAAAACAGTTGAAGGAGGCTAAGCTCAGAGCTGTGAGGAAGCTGGAGGAGTTGCTTCCTTAGCCGTCACGAACTGAGACCTAACTAGCTCCAGTATGTTCTTCATGCAGTCCTCCACGTCCTTTATGATCTTGTTACGTAACTCCTCGTAGTTCCTTGCGCTGTATAAGTACCTAGGCCGACCGGCCTTATTTCCCGTCTCCTTAATCCTCTTAACTAGGTCTAACTCGAGGAGCTTGTTCAGGCTCCTGTTTATAGACGCCTTACTCAGCTGGAGCTCCTGCTCGAGGTCTTCAGTAGCTTTAGGCCCTGACCTCATCAGTGCCATTAAGACCTGAGCGTCGGTCTCCGATAGGCCATAGCAGAACCCCAGCACGTCGATTATCGTGAGCTCCTTGCCTGACGGGAGGAGAAGCTTTTGAGGGTTTACACTCATTTTTATCAGACAAACACATGTAATATTAATATTTAAGACTTACCGAAATAATGTTTGGTTTTGAATGACGAACAATATAAATTTAGTTTGGCGCTACACTAAGTACCCAAACGCTCAAGGCTAGCTAAATCGTTTTATAGGAATTGTCACAAGACTTAAATATTATAATTGGGAAGGTAAAAATTGACTGCGACATGCCGATCGAAGAAGTAGTCAAGGTCTCGAGGAATTATCAGATAACGATCCCTGCAAAGATTAGGCAAAAGTTCCAAATACAAGAGGGTGAACTAGTTAGGATAATTTACGATGAGAACGAGAACGTTATAAAAATTAAGCCGCTGAAGGAATGAAGGGTCAGGCAGTTGCTAATTGATGGCCACGCCCACATCGATTCAGAAGAGCTTTTACCCATTGTTGAGGAAATCCTTAGAGAGTGCAACATAATAGTAGTTAACGCTTCTGTAGATTATTTAAGCTCAATTAAGACGATAGAACTGGCTAAGAAATACGACATGGTGATACCGGCAATAGGCTTTCATCCTGAGTTCGTTAATAAGGCCGAAGAAGTTGAACGGGTTTTAAACCTTCTAAATTACGCGTTGGAGGTCAGCGAAGTAGGGCTGGACTATTACTGGATAAAGGACGAAAGTTTGAGGAAAAAAGAAGTAGAAGTGTTATCGCGCTTTTTGGAAAGCGCCGAAAGGCTTAGATTGCCAGTGGTGATCCATTCAAGAGGAGGTAACAAGGATTTGTTGCAAATACTGCCGTCTTACAAAGTGAAGTTCGCCATTCATGCCTTTGAGGGTAGCGTAAAGGACGCCAAGAGGTTCGTTGACTTAGG
>CAYRZA010000098.1:0-1394 GCA_964428675.1 uncultured Desulfurococcales archaeon
TTTGGGGCTAACGTTGAGTTCCTGAACGAAAGGGGCTGGGAAGGTTTCGTAGGAACGGATAGCGAGGTCATGGCGTTCCTCTTTGAGGAGCTGATATCCGAGGGATTTTCCATCGAGGACGCGGTGAAAATAATGATAAACCCCTCCAGGAGGCTAGCTCCACTGGACCCTGAGCTGGACTACCTGTACAGAGGGGCCAGGCTTGATGGCCCATTTACTGCGGTAATAGGTTACGACTCTGGTGACGACTTATACTTAATCGCCCTGGCCGACAGGTCTAAGTTCAGACCAGCCGTAGTCGGAGCTGACGAGTATTATTTCTACGTTGCCAGTGAAGAGAACGAGATCCGCGAAGTGAGTCCTAACGCCAAAGTGTGGACCCTTAAGCCTGGGTCCTATTTCATAGCCTCGATGAACAAGGGCGTCATTGCGTATGGCAGGCCTTTAGAGGAGATCGAGACTTTCGCTCCGTCACCTGTGTTCGTTCCGGAAAAGTACGACGTAGACGCTTCGGCTTATGATTATAAGAGCCTCAATTACGCAATCGCCGAAGTAGCTAAGAGAAAGGATGAAATAGTCGTGGCCAACGTCATGGGTCATAGGTACATTGGGATTTCCTTCAGAAGGTTAGGAGTTCATAACAAGAAGGTACACCTTTACGGTGTTGTGGGCAACGTTCTAGCGAACCTGAATGAGGACAACGAGTTCTGGGTTCACGGCAACGTCGGCGATGACTGCTGCGATACCATGCATGGTGGCAAAGTAGTTATACTCGGGGACGCTAGGGACGTGCTTGCTCAGACCTTCCAGAACGGCAAGATTTTCGTCAAGTACAACGCGGGCAACAGGGTAGGAATACAGATGAGGGAGTATAGGGATAGGAGGCCTTACTTAGTGATAGGTGGCATGGTGGACGATTACTTGGGCGAGTACATGGCTGGTGGCGTTATAGTAGTTCTAGGCAGGGGAGTTAAGGGCGAGCCAGTAGGAAACTTCGTTGGTTCTGGGATGGTGGGAGGGAGGATATATATTAGAGGTAAGGTCTCCACTAGCAAGTTAGGCCTGCAACCGAACAAGATAGAGCTCGTAAGGTTCCTTAAGGCCTTATTGCTAGAAGGTTTAATCAGCGAGGAAAAGTTTGAGGAGCTCAAGGATAAGGACTACGTGGAAATGATGGACAAACTGGAGGGAGAGGCTAAAAAGCTGGCCAGGAGGATGTACGAAGAGAAGGTCGGTATTCCGAAGGCGGAGTACAGAGAGCTCTATGAAGACGAGTTCAAAGAACTCGAGCCAATAATTAAAGAGTACTCGCACGACGTCGGAATCGACGTAACTGAGTCGTTGAAGGAGAGGTTCACAGTCGTCACGCCTAGGAAAGAATAAAAGTGATGAGG
>CAYRZA010000098.1:1494-3659 GCA_964428675.1 uncultured Desulfurococcales archaeon
GTGACGAGGGAGAGGACAGGTGGGTCGTTTTTCGCAAGCGTAATTGCAGACAAGATAGGCGGAGAAGTGGTATTGACGTCTAAGAGCTCCCTCTTGGGGTTGCACAGCCCAGAGGAATTCGCGTGGCTTAACGGGCTCTATATAATTAACAGAAAAATTTTAAGAAAAATATATAAAAAATTAGAGAAAAATGGTGAAATTAAGGTATATTATGACGGCATCAATATAAAGCTGCCTAAAGGCTATGTGAAGACCGAGAAGAAGGACGATGCGGACCTCCTGGTAAACGCCTATGACCCGTTGAAGTTAAGCATGTACCCATATCTTATTGCGGTCGGCATACTTCTCGAAGAAGATGACGTGCCGGAGAAAGTAATAGATATGAGCGTCGAGTTGACTGCTAGATCTCTTGGGCTCTACCCAGAAAGAATTACAAAGCGTTATATAGTGAGGGGAAGAAACCCGGTGGATTGCGAGGAGTATTTAAGGCTTAGGGGGTACAAAGTTATACTTAAAGGCACCAGGAGGGCAAAAGGCGTTGTGAGCTGTCTTGGAATATCCATACAAAGTCTACAACCCGGCCCTTGACGCGTACGTTGAGTTCACTAAGCCAATAGAGCGTGTGGTTTCCTTACATCCTGGCGTTACAGAGGCCCTGTTCATGATGGGATTAGGCCATAAAATAGTCGCGACCGACGCCTTCAGCTACAGGCCCCCGGAGGCTAAGAAGTTGCCCAAAATCGGGAGCTATACTCACGTGAAGTGGGAGATCCTCGAGCAATTGAGGCCAGACGTGATCTTCACCACCACCGGTGCCCAGAAGGACCTCACTAAGGCCTTGATCGATAGAGGATTCAAGGTGTTTCCTATCCCTGTTCCCGTAACGGTTCACGACATAATTTCTGGAATCGTAATGGTAGGCACGGTTATGGCAGAATATGAGGCGGCAAGAGGACTCGAGGAGAAACTGTTCGATGCCATGTCCAAATTGAAAAGGCTAGAAAAGACTGTAAGAGTCTACATTGAGTTCGACCTCGGGGGGCCAATAACGCCGGGCTTTCCGACCCATGTGAGCGACGCGATCAGGCTGTTGGGAGGAACGAACGTTTTCGATGACAGTCCTTTAGCTTATTTCCAGCCGGACCCGAACGAAGTGCTCAGGAGGTCACCCGACATTGTCATTGTGGAACCCAAAAGGCTGGTCGATCATGAGGTAGCCAGACTGAGGGAGTCCCTCATTATTAGGGGCCTCGGGAAGTTCATCGATGAGGGCAGGGTAATATTTACAGTCGGTGACTTTCTGGCCCATACGGGGCCCAGCTTTATCACTGAGGCAATTCCGTGGTTATTTAACGTCCTCTCAAGCGCAAGTAAGCTCCGTACCCTATGATGGCCAGGCCCAGTACCATGAAGAACTCCGCAGCACTCTGGTAAACGCCGCTTACGTTGTAAAACGTCTGAGCGACCGAGTATGGAAACACGCCATATGTGAGGGCTACAGTCATAGTAGTATTTCCAGTGTTACTGGCGACAAGGGTGAAGGTACCCGAAGAGTTAGGCCTTATCGCTAGGGTTGGACTAGGCTGCGACAGAGGCACTCCGTCCTCAAGTAGGACGAAATTAACAGTCGACGAGTTAATAGCGTAAGCGATAACTGCGTCGTTGGCAGTCGCGTTAAACGACGAGATCACCTTTGACTCATGTGGCCCTAAGGTGACGGTCATCAGGTTTTGTCGAAACGTATTCTCAATTAGGGAATAACCGGGGAGTACGAGGGGGGCAGAAAGCCACGCGATCAGGAACGCTACGAATATCGCTAGGCCTGCGACCATCAGCTTACTGCTGTACTTCATGTCCCTGGTCAGTGAGGTCATGAAAGCTTAAAATTTCTGTTCCTCAGGAAAAGACCCGTGATGGGTGGCCACCAAATCCTTAGCTAGAGTCGAAGTTTTAGACACCACGCTAAGGGACGGCGCACAGGCCGCGAACGTTTCGTTCACCTTAAACGATAAGGTCAAGATAGCCCTTCTCCTGGACGAGTGGGGAGTAGACTATATAGAGGGGGGTTGGCCGGGCTCCAACCCAAAGGACGAAGAGTTCTTCAAGCTAATGAAGGACTACAGCCTAAGCCATGCGAAGCTCGCGGCGTTCAGTAGCACGAGAAG
>CAYRZA010000099.1:0-3463 GCA_964428675.1 uncultured Desulfurococcales archaeon
AAGGAGAGCGAGCTCTCCTCAGTTAAGGAAGAAATTAATAGAAAAGAAGAGGAGAAAAAGAAATACGAGGAGAAGTTAAAATTACAGGAAAAGTACGCAATAGCCTACGAGAAGCTCAAAAGGTTAAGGGACGCGTTGTCGGAGGCGAGGCTCCAGTCGTTCCTCATGGTCTCCGCGAAACAGTTACTTGAGAAACACCTAAATGAGATCGCTAATTCTTTCGACTTGAAATACACGACTTTGGAGATAGTCCAAGAAAAGGGGCTAGAGATCTACGGTTATCTGCCCGATGGTCAAAGGATATCCGTAAAAGCCATGAGTGGAGGCGAGAGGGTTTCAATAAGCATATCCTTAAGGCTGGCCCTGGCCAGACTGATGAGATCTAACGTAGGCTTCGTGATAATGGACGAGCCTACCGTACACCTCGACGACTACAGGAGAAAGGAGTTAATAGAGGTGGTAAGGAAGGCCAGCGAGATCGTTCCGCAAATAATATTGGTGACACACGACGAGGAGCTTAAGGACGTAGGAGATGAAGTAATAAAGGTAGAAATGGAGGGCAACAGCAGCAAAGTGAAGGTGGAAACCAGTGATTGATGAGCTTTACTGGAAACTCGTTCAGAGAAAAGACGAGATAATCAGTAAGAGTAAGGCGTTCTACATAGATAAGAGAGATGAGATTAAGGCGAAGCTGGACGAGACGTGGATTCCGTACTGTCCGGAGCCTAACGCTAAAGAAGTTCTGGCAGTTGACGGCGGTATGTGGATGAAAGAGCTGAGGACTGGGACAATTTACGCTATAGACGCAGTCGCTGTAGCGGGAAGGGGGCTGAGCTGGGACGTCAGGGACTCCGAGTCCGACGTGGGGTTTCTCGCGCCTGGCAGGGACGCAAGGGACTTGGTGAACCTCTTAATGGAGGTAAGCGAGCTGAAATTGGCGTTTCGTAACGCCAAGGACTTCGAACTCGTCCTGATGGACGGCGGGATAAAGAACAGACTGAAACGTAGCAGGGATGTGGATTTGCAGAGCATTGTTATAGACCCAAAGGAACCCACAGTACCGAAGGGTGAGAGTGACGAAGAGAGATTAGAGAACGCGAAGAGGGAGCAGAGGACTTACCTGCATCGCTTGCTCTCCGATTACAAGGACAAGTTGGTCTGGATAAGTAAGAGGAGCAGAAGTAACAGCGTTTTCGAAATGGACTATCCGGACGAAGTGTTCCTAGAAGCCTTCACCAGCGAATGCGGATATACCAAGCCTAGAGCGTTAAGGGCCAGCACCCTTCCGGGTACCTTCTCCTATTCATATGTCAGGCTCGAGAGAGACGAAAGGGTCTTAAGGGTGGAGTTCTTCGGCGGGGAAGAGACGCTGAAGAGGTTAATCCCGATACTGAGATCGTCGCAGATTAAGGGATATCCGGTTCAGCTAATTCAGGCACATGTAAAGGCCAGGTTCTCTAGGGCTGACAGGAAGAGGCTGGAATCCGTCCTAAGGCCGTCCTTCGGAGGACCGGAGTGGTGGCCCTCTCAGCTAAAGCTTTAACTCCAGAGAGAGATATTATTGCGATCCGGCAGGTCACCCCTACGAGTGCCCCGCAGAGGGTACGGTGAGTGGGGGGCCGGAAACGCATATAAATGACCCCGCTTTTCCGTTGAGGGGCTTCTCCTCCCTCGGCCTTTCTGACGGCCCGAAAGTCAACGTGCTCCTCACTTCCTCTATTTTAATATAACTAGAAAGCTCGCTCAATATCTCGTTGAACGGCCTGAATATAGCTTTAGAATAATACTTATGCCCCTTTTTCCCCAGATCGGAATAGAACGACCCCCATGGCGAGTCAAGAGGAATGAAACAAATAACAACCTTGCCCTTACTTACCCTTGCGGCCTCCCTGAAAAAGGAGCTTATGTCGTCGACGAAACACACTGTTACAGAGGAAAACACGCACTCGAAAGCGTGGTCCCTAAAGGGTAGATTCCTTACGTCACCTAAAACCCTATCCCCCTCTACGAACTTTAACATGTCTAACGAAATGTCGATCGATACTGTCTCACCTTTCATAACCTCATGGAACACGCCAGGACCAGAACCCATGTCTAAACAGTTCCTTAATTCGAAGCTACTGACTAAATCGAGCTCGTTTTTATAAATTACTGCGTTCCTCACGTACCAAGCCTTATAGCCCGTAGGATCTGTGAATAGGTCCGCTATTATTTTAGCGTAGTCCACACCCACTTAACATATATTAGAGACACACGTATAAGAACACTTACATGACGATAATTCGGCCGATAGTGTCAGTAAGGCCTCAAGACTCGCTCCTTCACGTGATAAAGGTAATGCAGAACGATTACGTTCCTAAGCTCGTCGTTACTGACGAGGCGGAGCACGTCTTGGGAATTCTGACCCAGAAGGACATAATAGCTTCAATCGACAGGCTAAGGGGAAGGCTTCTCGCAGACGTTTTCGTCTCGGAGATAATGAGGAAGGACTTCATAACGATAGAAAACGGTATTGATCCGATAGAGGCTGCCAGACTGATAGTTGAGACGAGGAGCCCTATGCTAGTGGTAGTGAGTGAGGACAAGAGAGCCCTCGGGATGATACTGAAATCGGATCTAGTTTCCTATTACGGATCAACCGTGAAAGGAGTCCACAAGGTTGAGGACGTCATGACTAAGGATCCAGTCACAGTAAGTGAGGACATGTCAATTAAAGACGCGGTTGAAATCCTCAAGTCGAAGGCCCTGGGAAGGGTTATAGTTACTGATAAGGGGGGGAAGGTGATAGGCATGCTGACGACTGCTGATGTTGTACCGATCATACCGTTCGTAGCGCGCTCCAGTTGCGAAGACGTGCCGGTGAAGGAATTTATGAGCACCAGCATAAACGTAGCGAACCCAAATGAGGACTTAGGATTCATTGCGAAGACTATGATACAGAGGAGGCTCAAGTCGTTCATCGTGATTGACGACAACGGAAAACCGGTGGGCATAGTTACCTCATCCGATATCGTCAAAGCGTTGACCGATGAAAAAACGAGGAAATTCCTTATAGAGCTGAAAATGTATAGTGCTACTTTTTGATCACTTCGAGCTTATGCTCTATCGAGGTCTCTTTGTCCCTTCTATCATCTATCTTAAGTATCGTCACTATCCTCTTCACGCCCTCCTTTTCGAGCTCATCATTAATCCTCTTCAGGATAAAGCCGAGCCGCGTGAGGTCGTCGAGCTCGAACGACGTCATGGATGGAGCGGGGTAGACCTTTAGTCCCTCCCTTTCAAGTACTTCTACTACTTTCCTTACGTACCTAGATATACTAGTGGACGAAGTCCCTATAGGTTCTACTGCTATATCGACTACTACTTTCACATTATTCATGTTTTTAGTAGTAAGTATTAAATAGTAATCCCTCTACATTAGCCCCAGGATGGAAGACGAAGCGATAGTCAAACTCCTCAAGGA
>CAYRZA010000100.1:0-3436 GCA_964428675.1 uncultured Desulfurococcales archaeon
ATAAGCCTCGAGAGGGAGCTCGACCCCAAAACCGTAAAGGAGAGGCTGGAGCAGTTCTTAAAAGAAGTGGGGCTCGAGGAGAAGTCCAAATCCCTTTCGTCGGAGCTAGTGCCCATAGCCGAGGAAGTCCTGGCCAAGAAAACTAAGGGCAGTCCATTGAAGGGGGCAGTGGTAACATCTGCGTCGTACTTCGCAGGCTCAGTTATACCCACCATGCCGTTCGCTTTGGGATTATCGGGAATAGCGGGAGTCGTGACTTCCTACGTAGTGGGGCTGATCTCGATATTCACGGTTGGCTACCTCATAGGCGTAATAAGCGGGATCAATCCGGTCAAAAAGGCCTCTCAGATGGCTTTGCTCGCCTTAGGAGCTGCTTTGCTAACCCACGCAATAGGGGCTTTAGCTAACAGACTCCTTTGATTAGCGCTTGTCGAAGTTGAACTTGACGCCCTCCCTCTTTATCTTGTTCTGTAACATCAGTATTGCCCTGGCCATCGCCTCAGGCCTGGTCGGGCAGCCCGGCATATAAATGTCTACCGGTATCCCTATCTCGGAGGGGAGCACGACGTTATATGAGTTCCAGAATATGCCTCCCTCGAGGGAGCAGGCCCCCATAGCGATAACGTACTTGGGCTCGGGCATCTGGTCGTAAATTATCCTAGCTGCCCTCGCCATCTTCCTCGTCATTGTGCCCTCAATCGAGAGCAGGTTAGTGTGCCTCGCGGAAGTGAAGGGTAAAACGCCAAACCTCTCGGCGTCGAACCTGGCTGCGGCAAACGCTCCGAACTCAGTACCGCAACAGCTCGTGGTCAGATGAGGGGGCCAGAGGGAGAACATTACGCCCCAGTCTATTACGTTCTTAACCGGCCTCTTGTGGAGTAACCACTGTGCGGCCTTCTTCGCCGCTTCCTCCAGGTTGCCGACCAAGATCAACTGGTCCATGGCTGGACAAAGTTCAAACTCTTAGTAATTAAGCGTTTGACTTAATTGAATTCAAATGAAATATAAACGGCCTTTTAAGGCCGGTCTTCACCCCTCAGCGATCACCTCACTCCTCACTTCTCAGCTTTTATCAGCGAACAGAGCGCCGTCTTCACCTCTCAGCTCGGTGGTTCCCAATCATCCAGGCAAACCTTAATTCGAAGAGCAATAAGCGTTTCTCATGACCCAGATAATTCGCGTCGACCCAGTGAACCCTGAGAGGGATAAAATTGCCGTAGCCGCTGAGGTCATAAAGAGGGGAGGTCTAGTCGCGTTCCCAACGGAGACCGTCTACGGCCTTGGGGCTGACGCCATGAACGGCGAGGCCGCGAAGAAGGTGTACTTGGCCAAGAACAGGCCCATGGACAACCCGCTAATAGTTCATATTGCTGACTTCGAGCAGTTGAACGAAGTCGCCTCAAACGTTCCGGAAGAAGTTTTCAGGATAGCCAAGACCGTGTGGCCCGGGCCTATAACCTTCGTCCTGAAGAAGGCCCCGAAGGTGCCGAAGGAGACCACTGCCGGATTAGATACTGTGGCAGTAAGGATGCCTGCCCACCCCGTGGCCCTGGAGCTAATAAGGCAGAGCGAGACCCCAATAGCTGCCCCCAGCGCTAATTTAGCCACTAAACCTAGCCCGACCAGGGCTGAGCACGTAATCGAGGACCTCTTCGGGAAGATAGACGTAATAATCGACGGGGGAGAGACGTTCTTCGGCGTGGAGTCCACAATAGTGAACCTAACCGTTAAGCCCCCAGTCCTACTTAGGCCGGGGCCTTTCACAGTTGAGGAGCTCAGGAACTTCTTTCCTGACTTGATAGTGCCGGAGTTCGCCGAGGGGAAAAAGGAGGCCGAGATAGCTCTCGCCCCCGGCATGAAGTACAGGCATTACGCCCCCCAGAAGCCCCTAATAGTAGTAGAGAGCAGGAGAGCCTTTGAGGAGGCCGTGGCCCAGCTCTCCAGCAGGGTGAAGCTCGTGGCCCTATGCTCTAAGGAGGAGTGCAGTAAGTTGCCGGAAAACGTGCAGAAGATAGAGTTAGGCAGGGAGGAGAACCTATACGAGATCGCGAGGAACCTCTTCGACTCGTTCAGAAGGGTGGACAAGACCGACGCTCAGCTCGCCCTGATCCACTCGTTCCCTGAGAAGGGGATAGGGCTGGCCATAATGAACAGGGTGAGGAAGGCCTCAGGCTTCAAGATAGCCAAGACCGTCGATGAGGTGTTAAAACTTGCGGGTCTATAAGTTCGGCAAGGTCACCTCTACGCAGGACTTGGCTGAAGCGATCTATAACATGGTCTTGGAGGACGAGTTCGCGATAGTAGCTGAAGAGCAGACAAAGGCCAGGGGAAGGTACGGGAGAGCGTGGTACTCCCCGAAAGGCGGGCTTTGGGTCACTTACGTAATCAAGGGGGTTAAAGCCGAGATTATCCCCAACCTCACCTTAGCAAACGCCTTAGCGATAAGGGAGGCGCTTTCGAAGTTCGTGAAGGCCGAAATGAGGTGGCCGAACGACGTTGTGGTGAAGGACAAGAAGGTTGCGGGCGTCCTAGTCGAGGCGGTCGCCGAGGGGGACATTGCTGTTGCTTTCATAGGCTTTGGAGTGGACACGAACGTAAAGGAAATGCCTGAGGAGCTCAAGGCCACTTCGATCTACTTGGAAACCGGAAAAGAGGTCGACAACGACGCCCTGCTGAACGAGATCATCGAGGGCACAAAGGCGAGGATGGACAAGACCCTAAAGGAGCTAGCAGATGAGGCTAACAGCTTTTCCTCAATTAACGAGAGGGTTGTGAGACTGATAGGGAGGGACTGGGAGAAAAAGTGCAAAGCCCTTTTCATCGACTTCATGGGGAGGCTCGTCACGGACTGCGGGATATTCGAAGTGGAGGAAGTGCTTAGGCTTGAGGTCACTTGACCACTAGCACCGGTATTCTGGACTCCTGGACAAGTTTCGTGGACACGCTGCCCAGGAGTACCCTCTTGAACGTCGAGAGGCCCCTGCTGCCGGTGACTAACAAGTCCGCTCCGTTTTTCGTCGCGAACTCCAGTATGGCGGTTGCTGGGTCCCCCTCGAGGACCTGGGCCTCTACGTCGCTCATGCCGCTAGAGTTAGCCAGTTTCTTGGCCTCCTCTACGTCATTCCTGGCCTTAGCGTAGATCTGGTTTATTACCTCAGCTGGGATCGGGGCTAGACCCATGCCCAGCATTGCGGCCGTATCCACTACCTCAACGACGTAGAGCTTGGAGTTAAACGTCTTCGCCAGCTCTATGGCGACCTTTAGGGCGTTCTTGGCGTGGTCTGAGCCGTCGTATGCTACGACGATCTTTTTGAACATATGAGATCAGAATTAAAAAACGTAAAATAAAAATAAATGTTTCTCGCTATTTGAGAACCTTCAGGCCCTCCACTACTAACGACCTGCTCTTCACAGTCCACAATGTCCTCTCGTCTCC
>CAYRZA010000101.1:0-3418 GCA_964428675.1 uncultured Desulfurococcales archaeon
AATCTTGGCTTTAACTTCTCAAGCACTAACGGTAACGTCGTGTACTCCATTTCTGTAGGCTCAAGCCTATGAGGCATAAACGGACCATGTCTCCTCATATAGTCGGCTATTATATTGGCCAGGCGCCTCGTCTCATCGAATGCGGGATCGTCAAAGAGATCCGAGGGTCCAATGAGCTTCCCGTTCTTAACGTTAAAACCCAAACCTATTAGCCTGGGTGGGCCGTCAAACCTAGTAGCCCTGGCATCGCGTTGTGCTACTGGCATTAAGGGCCCGTAATGGCTTCCTCTCATCCAACCTGGAACTAAGTGTGGGAAAGCGAATGCCTCTAACGCTTCACCCAGTGCAGGTAGCCCGTGCTGTAATCTGACAATCATAACTGGATCGTCTTTGCCCACGTATTTGCCCGCTATCAAATTAAGCCTCTCTATGGAGACTACTGCCGCTAATAAGTTGTCGTCGTTCCTGTATACCCTTCTTATTACATATCTGGCGGGCGTACCTATCAGCGCCAAGAGGTCATAAATTTCCTGTGGTGCAGTAAGAGTTACCGCTTCACCTTCGTAAACGTCTAGCACCTCGAACTTGAAGCCGTTATGCATTGTAGGATCTATAACCAATCCAGGAGTATTGAAGGGATCCGCGAACATCTTGTACAGTGGCAAGTTAAACGCGCCTGGCTCCGTCTTGTCTGCCATAAATATCGCTATCGGCTCTGAGGTTCTTTCCTCTATGTCCATTTCAGCTACTCCTGGTCCCAGACCTCTTACGTTACCTGAAAACGAATCTGAAAGTAAGTCTTGACCCGCAGCGTAGAGTCCTAAGCTCTTAGCGACTTTAGCGGCCTCCTGAAAAGCGTTCCACGCGGTCTCATGAACCTTAGGGTCTAGCTCTCCCCTGTTATGTGTCATTATTAACTGTAAGTCGTCTCCGACGTTAGTTATATAATAATCAATTATAATTCCCTTGCTCTTAGCATCGGCTAAGACTTTGTTAGCTGCCGCCATAGTATCGGGATGAACTACGTGGTGCCCCGCTAGACTACCTATGTCCGCCTTTATTACACTAATTGTAGTACGCATCGAAAGGTATTTCAAAAACGCGAAATATAAAAGTCACGATACCTACTCGACTTCTTTCTCCTTCAATACCCTCATCGAGTAGTATTCACCGCTCTCCTTCTGTAACCTATCGAGATAGCTACCAGGTTTATTTACTCTTGGTCTTCCCGTATCCATGTCCCTCCTAAACGTCAGATTCATGATCTTAAGGAACTCGTTCATTCCTTTCTTTAGGCTCTCAGGACTCCTACCGTGCCCCTGCCTCCCTGGCTCGCCCTCGAACACCATTATTCTATCAGCTATATAATCGTGAATAGCTAGATCATGCTCAACCACGAAGCCCACCGCCTTTCTCTCCCTAATAACCCTCTTTATAGCCTTAGCGACAACATATCTCTCCTCTACGTCTAAGTAAGAGGAGGGTTCGTCGAATAGGTAAACGTCTGCGTCCTTTGCCAAAGCTGCCGTGACGTATAGCTTCTGTAGCTCTCCACCGCTCAGGTCCGTAACTTTACTCTCTAATATCCTGTGAAGGTTGAGCCTCCTTATGACCTCTACATAAAACCAGGAAGTCGACGATAAAGCGTCTTTCCTGACGTCCTCCAAGAACTGTTGGACGGTGCCATCATAATCAGGCATCAGCCTTTGCGGCTTATAAGACAGCGTCATCCCCTGAGTCGCTACATAGCCCTCATCGGGTTCCATTTCGCCTACCAGAATCCTTATGAAAGTCGTTTTGCCTATTCCGTTAGGCCCAACTATGCCTATTATCTCTCCTTCTCTAGCCGTGCCCTTGTCCACCGAAAGCTCAAAACCGGGTAACTTCTTCTTTATATCGTACCAGACTACTTTGTCCCTAACACCTTTTATAATATCTAGCTCTGAAAGCTCTTTTATCTCAAACTTGATCTCATCCTTTCTAATCTGTACATTTTCGGCTGGTAAGTAACCTCTGAGGAAATTGTTTATTCCAACTCTGGCTGAGTACGTCTTAGATACCCTTCCATATACAGAGCTTTCACCATAAATTATATTAATTAAATCTGCTAAATAATCAAGAACTATTAAGTCATGGTCCACAACGACCACGTATTTGTCCTTCGTGAGTTCCCTAATTGCCCTCGCCATGTTTAGCCTTTCTGCTACGTCTAAGTAAGAGGAGGGTTCGTCGAAAAGGTAAACGTCCGCATCCCTAAGTAACGCGGCTGCAACAAATAGCTTCTGTAGCTCTCCACCGCTTAAGTTCCTCACGTCCTTATCAAGGAAGTGAGTCATGTTAAGGAGCTCCTTAACCTCGTCGAGCTTCTTACGTTCGTCCACTTTACTTAAAAGCTCCTTAACGGTTCCCTTGAGCAACCTACTTCCTGCCTCTATGTACTGTATCTTATGTACAACTTTCAATTTATTACTATATAATTTATCAAAATAATCGTAAATTTCTTTTCCTTTAAATTTCTGGAGTACTAGCTCTTTTGAGGGTTTAGCTTGTGGGTCTCCGAAGTTCGGTATTAGCTCGCCAGAAAGTATCTTTAGTATAGTAGACTTTCCAGTACTGTTCTTGCCTAAGAGACCTATAATCTGACCTTTCTTCACTATGGGTATGCCGAAGAGCTTGAAACCGTTTATCTTGTACCTGTGTATCGTTTCTCCCTCCAACTCGTCGGGAAGGTTAACAATATCTATAGCCTGATATGGACACTTCTTGACGCATATCCCACATCCTATACAGGTCTCCTCATAAATCACTGGCTTGCCCTTAACTAGGTCGGAAAGCTCTATCGCCTTCGAACCCGACCTGTTTATGGGACAGAACCTTATGCACTCTAGGCTACAGTGATCTGGCTTACAGTAGTCGTAGTTAATGACGGCCACTCTCATCGTAGGCCACCAAAAATATCTTTACGGCAAAAATTAACGCTAAATTACCACTCTTCTTCCTCCCATTCTTCCTCTTCTTCCCAATCCTCCCATTCTTCTTCGTCGAACTCCTCCCACTCTTCTTCGTCGAACGACATACTATTGAGCACCGTGTCTTCAGCTCTCACTGGCTTTAAATTATTATCCTCACCCACGCTGACGTTCTGCATAGTCCTAATGAACTAATAGTTCTGAATAGTCATAACCATAGAAGGTTAGTCTCTTTAGGGTTTCTTCTTGCTCGATTTAGTTTCTACTTGTTCTACCTCTACTCCTATACCTAGAAGGCCTTCTAATATATACTCGAAATATCTTACATGTGCGCCTCCCTGGCCTATGAACGGCCCTACACCTTCTTTATCCACTTTTACCCTCAGCCTCGGTCTGGCGAAGTCGGCCTCTATAACGTACTTCGACACCCAAGGAACTGGATGGATAGC
>CAYRZA010000102.1:0-3350 GCA_964428675.1 uncultured Desulfurococcales archaeon
AGCGCCAGTAACTGCACCGACTGGCAGGCCTACAGGCTTCAGATAAGGTTCAACGACGTGAAGAACAAGAGGAAGGGCTTCGTCCACACTCTGAACAGCACCGGAATAGCCAGCACCAGGACGATAACTGCGATACTTGAGAACTTCCAGAACGAGGACGGGACTGTAGAAATACCGAAGGTCCTCAGGAAGTACTTGGAGCCCTTCGCCAAGGCCCCTAAGGACTACATACACCCGAAGAAAAAGGTCACTGCTTGACCTTGCTCCCTAACATTTCCTCAATTTTCCTCATTTGCCTCTTTGCATACCACAGGAAGGCCTTCAGCGCCAGCTTTACTGGGTAGTATACGGGCCCCTTGAAGTAGAACTTGTTCAATATGTCCTCCGCCCACCTCACGTTGTGCCAGAAGACTTTCTTGTAAAGCTCTATATGGACGTCCTTGAGCTTTAGCCTATCTACCCAGTCCCTGTTCTTCAAGTAGCCCAAGGGGACGAACATCATCGGCACTAATATGCTCCTGTAGTCCTTCAGCCTGTCCACGAGCTCTATAGTAGCGATTACGTCCTCCTCCCTCTCGTCTGGCAAGTTAATTATCATTGTGCCCGCCGGGATTATGTTGTGCTCATGCATTATCTTGAAGGCCTCCTCTACCGTCTCGGGGTATTCCTCAGGCTTGTAGGGCGAGGACTTGGCCGGCATTATTTCCTTAGCCATCCTAACTGAGCCAGTCTCGATTCCGACTTCTACCCCTAAGTAGTTCTGGTTGCCGTCGGAATAGACTATTTCCGCTATCTTCGATATCAGGCCGTACTTCTCCTGGGAGTACCTTATTGCGGCTAGGCTGGCGTGGCTCCACGCTATCGTCTTGTAATACTTCTTAACCAATTGGTGGAGCTTAATTAGGGGTTCCGGTCTGGGGAAGATTCCGGTCGCGCCGTAGAATAGCACGTCGTCGGAGTGTATTATTCCGTGCCTCACGCCGGCCTTGTAGTTGACCTGGAGCTCTTGCTCTATTTTGTCCAGCGGGTAGTACCTAGTGGGCCTCAGGGTAACCGAGCAGAACCTGCAGGACCTCGCGCACCCCCTCATCACCTCTATTAGTCCGTTGACGCTAGCCCCCTTGATCACTGGGATCTCCTCAACGCTCGGCGCGTCGTCCGCCCCCACGTAAACGTAGCTGGGCAACGGCTCCCCTTCGATTATTTTCTTGGCTATCTCCACTACCGCCTTCTCTCCCTCGCCGTCGATTATTGTATCAATGCCAACTTCCTTCACCACGTCAGTCCTCCAAAGCCATTGCCAAACCCCAGGGCCTCCGGCAACTATTTTCATTCCCCTCTGCTTTGCCTCCCTAATTTCGGGCCTCTTTATGAGGCTCATGAAGCTCTTGTAGTTTACAGGCTCCCTCTTGGTTATCGCCCACCAGGTCGAGGACGGGGGGCCGAAGGCGAAGTAGTCGTGGTGGGATAGCATCAAAGCCTTGGCCTTCTTCAGGTACTTCCCTATGTGGTCAGGGTCTATTATCGCGGCCTTGAAACCCGCGTCCTGAAGGGCGGCCTCGATCTTCCTCATTCCGTAGGGCGCCTGCCACGGCCTGCCGTACTCGTCGACCTTCATCTTAGGACAGGCCACCCATTTCCAAACGGGCTCAGGGAGCCCCACTGCAGGGCCTGTAGCCATGAAGCCTATGAACTCCTTGCCGTGGTGGTTAGTCATTAAACACCTGTCCGTGGTCAGGATGAAGTCAAGGTCTAAGGTCAACCCAAAGATTAGAAAACTGACTGAGTTAAAAATACGGCTTTCAAACGCTTCGTAATACCTTAGATAAAACCTTCCTTAGTTCTTCACTTAGTTCCTTCATTGTCACCCTCTGTACGTTGTTCAGGTCGTCCTGCCAATACTCGCCATTAGCCATTTTCGCGTTTGTCAACTCCCTGACAACAACGTACTTGTTTCCCCTCTCGTCTTTAACTTCTTCAATGACGAACTCCTTCCCCCTCGCTTTCAAAACCCTCTTGGTCTCCGCGTTCAGCTTCATCTGGTGAAAAAGGAATCCTGGGGTTTTAAGCAGTAACTCCCCTTATTCCTCCTCTTCTCCCTCGAACTCCCTTTGGAGCAGTTCCTGTCCGAACTCCCTGTAGTATTCTTCCCTTTCCTGCTCGAGCTGGCTGCCGTCTAATGACCTCTCGCTCGCTTTGCTCACGACAGAAGTGGTTAGGACGTTATTCTTTATCTCTTCCTTAACGGTGAAGTCCTTCGATTCCTTCTTGGAGAGCTTCATCTCGTAACCGCATTTAGTGCACTTCAAATACGTCTTGTCGTCCTTCTTAATGGGTACCATTAAACCCCCGCATTTGGGACAGAACTTCATGATATCACAGTAAATCTTGAAAGCGATGCAATTCAATTTAAATATTGTGGTTCGTAATTTCGGAGTTACTTTATAGAGTCGAACACTTTGACCCTCGGGTCTTCCTTAATTACGTTGAGCGCTATGTTAGTGTGGGTCCTCTCGATCTTGGGGTTCTTCAGGAGCTCCTTTATGAAGTCGTTGAGGTCATCCACGTTTCTGAACTTCGCGATGGCTATTATGTCATACTCTCCGACAACGTCGTAAACTGCAACGATGTTAGGGTACCTGGCTATCTCCTTCTCTACGTCCACTATGTACTTCCCGTTCACCTTTATCATTATTATCGCGGTGAGCATATAGCCCAACTTCGCGTAGTCGACCAGTACCGTAAACCCCTTCACTATGCCCAATTGCTCTAGCTTGGTGAGCCTGTTGTGTAGGGTGGCTGGAGAGACGCTCATCTCCTCTGCTAATCTCCTCAGGCTAGTCCTGGCGTCCTTCATGAGTTCGTTCAGGAGCTTCCTGTCAACTATGTCGAGCTCGTATACTTCTTTACTCATTCGACAACTGTTAGCATTTCCCGTTTTAAAGCTTTGAAGGTCACGGCCCTGATATCTGAACAGATTTCAAAGCAGGGAACTCCTCCGTGAGGCCCGATATGACTAGCTGTACTCCGAAGGCCGCAATGATTATAGCGACGAACCTGCCCGTAGCCATAGTACCTGTCTCCCCCAGGGCCTTTAGAAGGTAAGGCCCGGACAGCAGGCTCAAGTATACCAAGAACGTCGTTATCACGCTCGCAACAATAAGCGTGAGCTGACTGTAAGTGACTGAAAGCGTTATAAGAGCGGTTATGGTACCGGGCCCGACCAGAAGGGGCGTCGCGATGGGCGTAATGACTGCCTCCTCGAGTTTCCTAGCGAACCTGAGTTGCTGGAATCCACCCATCGTGTCTATACCTAGATAAATTAATAGTATGCCGCCGGCGATCATGAA